>JAAESS010000355.1 GCA_024229195.1 Flavobacteriales bacterium
ACCAGGATATATCCATGAGCGACGCGCTTTTATATAGTGTGGAGCTCGCAGAACTTGCCAGACAACTCAAAGATTCCATTCGAATAGAGGAACTCGATATTCCGGAGGTTAAAATCAGATTAAACGTTTTATATAGCGAAACACTGCGTCTGGCAGATATGTCAACCATACCAACGATAACAGCTGCATTGGTTTCAGATGAAAATGACAATGTTATTGATGCCTATTCGGCACTCAACTTAAAAATAAATAATATGAGTGTACAAGAGGAGCTAAACGAAGAGATCAGTAAGTTTGTTGACGAGGTTCTAGAGGAGACATCATCTGACTCACTCGACCCAAAAAATGAATCGAATCAGAACAACTAAAATTCAACGCTAATCAGGGAACAAACTTCGATCAAGACCTGGTACAATTCTCAATGCATTTTTATAATACACCTTCTTAAGTACTTCATCAGACAGATCTAAGCCATACATGGCCCAAAAAGCATGGTATTTTTTATGGTAAGGAAAATATTCATCAGCAGTCTCCAAAACTCTAAAATAAGTTGGGAATTCTTCCGGCTTCCAGCTGTCTTTTCCAAATAGGATTCTGTCCTGGTATTTTTCAAAGAATCTTTTCGCAGCGCGAGGTTGTCTTCCTAATTCGGCGATGATTGCTCCGATTTCTACATTCATATTGGACATTTCTTCCATTAATTCGGAAAGTTTAGCAAGATTATTTGCATACCAGCCCATATGTGCGTTAATAAAGATTGTTTTGGGATGTTTCTTGAACATCTGGTGCTGTTCACTGATGATCTGTTCCCAGGATGCAGGATCAGTTTTGCTTCTTTTACGTCTGGGATGTGTTTTTAATTCAAGCCATCTTTCATTATCACCATCAAAGTCATCCCAAAATGATTTCGGATCTGCCGCATGTATCAAAACAGGAACACCTAATTCACCGCACTTTGCCCAAATCGGATCAAGTCTAATATCGTGGATTGACAATCTTTTCCCATCACTGTCTTTATAACGCATTCCAAGACTTTTATAAATTTTTAATCCGCAGGCTCCGTTTTTCACATCTTTTTCAAATTGTGATACGGCATTTTCAGTCCAGTTTTCTGTACCAACTCCTCGAAAATCAATATTTGCAAAAACAACAAAGCGATTCGGGTAGTGGTCTTTAATATTATTTACAGACTTGATCAATTGGTCGCCTGACCTGCCACTAAGATTTATCATGATGCCCATGTTTAAAGTATCCATAGCTGTGATAACCGGAGTCAGGTCCTGTTCCGGCATTCTGTATTGATGGCCATGAATATCTATAAATGGAAATTTAGCTCTTATGACCTGATTTTCAGGCACTACTAAAGTTGATTCTGGATTATAATCTTCAAAACTCAGCTCCTGAGCCTGACCGATTTCAAAACTAAAAAGGCATAACAATAAAATTAAAGTAATTCTAATCTGCATAAGGTCAAATTTTAATAATCAACCAAATGTAATTTTTATAAATAGCCTGAGCAAGAACTAAATTATCCTTTAATGTTAAAGTATGTTAAGCTTTATAAAATATTATAAGGCTGGTATCACCAAAACCTGACCTAGGTTAATTTTATCCGGATCCGTTAACATTGGTTTGTAAGCTTCAAAAATGATATTATATTTCATAGCATCACCATAAACCCTTTTTGAAATTTTAGATAAATAGTCACCACTGACTACAGTATAATATTGTTTTTGATCATTAATGGATTGATTAGAGTATATCTATAAATCTCTTTTAAATTTAAGACAAATTAGAACCAATTTGATGTTTTTTTAAGGATATGATATGGTGTAATTCGAGGAAAAAAGATCTGCTGCGATCACATGAGCAGCAATCACAGGTATTTAACGTAGTTTTTTAATTTTTCGGGCATAAAAAAACCTCTAACAAATTCATGTTAGAGGTTTAAAAGAAAGGCAACGACTTACTCTCCCACCAGTGGCAGTACCATCAGCGCTGATAGGTTTAACTTCTCTGTTCGGGATGGGAAGAGGTGAGAC
>JAAESS010000356.1 GCA_024229195.1 Flavobacteriales bacterium
TCATTTTTTATATTTTTATTGGTTCAGTACGCATCGATTAAAATTGCTTACCGATTTATGATTTACTTGATTTATCCTTAGCTTGATTCTTTTTCTTTAAAAATAAACTCTGCTTGATTCTTTTTAATCTACTGAGACTCTTAGAATCATAGGGATGATCCTTTTTTACCGATTTCTTACCATCATATAACATCCCGGTACAAAGACACATTTTTTGATCCGTTCTCTGCAACACATCATAATTGGTACAGGTTTGACAACCCTTCCAAAATTCAGGATCATCAGTCAATTCAGAAAAAGTAACAGGTTTATAACCCAGTTCATAATTGATCTTCATAACCGCTAAACCAGTGGTAATACCAAATATCTTTGAGTTTGGATACTTCTTCTCTGAATGCTGAAAGACCTTGGTTTTTATCCTTTTAGCCAAGCCTTGATGTCTAAAGTCAGGATGTACGATAAGACCAGAATGCACCACAAAATTCTTTTCACCAAAAGTTTCGATATAACAGAAACCAGCAAATTTTTCACCTTCCAAGGCAATCACAGCATTGCCGCTTCCTATTTTACCTTCAATATACTCGGGGGTTCTTTTGGCAATTCCAGTCCCTCTCTGTTCAGCTGACTTATCTATGGTCTTACTGATGATATTGGCGTATTTTATATGTTTTTTTGTTGCAATTACAATTTCCATTGTATTGAATTAAAGTAAGTTTTTGAAATAATGTAAAGATTTGCAGAGATGGACTCACCTATCTCCAATACTATAAGATACCCTTACGGGCGACGGCGAGAAATACGAACAATATTATTCAAAGTTTGACTTGAATAAACTTTTGTATCTGATAAATTGTCCTGAAAATGCATTGTAAAAAATTGAAACGTGAAATGAAAATATGATCTAAACGGAATTATATGCTGAGGCGGCGCAAGGGTCTGCGGCGATCTTGAACTTTTGAAGTATATGTTGTTTTCGTATTCACAGGGCAATATTACAACTAATAATCAACCTGAAAAAGAAAATATTGAATATTTTTCAATCATTTTGGTGTTTAATTATCAATCAATCACTATTCAAGTTGATTCTTAATCGTTTCTCTTACAAAGCTTACAATTTCTTTAACTTCTCCAACCTCCATTTTAAGAATAACTGAAATTTCATGGAAACTTAGCTTACCCAGAATATATAAATCTACCAGATTAGAGGTGTTTGTTGGAAGTTTATAATAAACTTTGCGCAATTTGTTTCGATCGCGATATTCTTCAAATTGCTTTAAATTATCCAGACCAAGAAAAGTTTTTACACCCTCTTCCTCATCATTATAAGGTAACTCATTTGGCACAATGTCATTCTGATGGTATGAAATATCATCAAGTTCTTCATTCATAATCAAATCATTGCCACCATCAGTTGTAAAGTTTTCTTCCAACTGCTTTAATTCCTCTTCGAGTATATACTTGGTGCTGATTGAATCTTTATGCCATGCTTCATTTTTAAACAATGTGGATATTCGAATATTAAGCATCTCAAACATTGCCAATCTTAAGTCTTCAGCGTTTTTGGTTTTTTGGATTCCTTGCTCATAGGCCTCCAAAACAACTTCATCAATGATTTCATTCGACTGGTACATGTTTTTAGGAAAATAACCCAATATTTCTCCAACTCTAATACGTTGTTTCACATAGGGCTGCAAAAGATGAACAATAGTTAAAGTCTTTTTTTCTGGATTTTGGCTGGGATTATTATTTGCTGTAGTCATCGTCAAAAGGCATTTATTATTCTATTAAAGTTACGAAATTACTGGCATTATTGGATTCTATTTTCTAAAAAATTTACCACTATTTGCGTAATTTTCTTCCTTAGTCCATCTCCTTTAACAGTTAATGTTTTTCTCTTGTATTAACCAAATAAGAATTAGCAAAATGCTTCACATCAGTGCTGAAGTTCTTATCACTTTTCAACAATTTTGCAATTTCACAAGGAAGCTTATTTATTTTTGAATGAATCAGCTCAAATATGACCCTAGATAATTTCGAATTTCAAATTGCCGGAAAGACCCTTAAAGGTCAATATTATAAACCCGTAGAGACGCTTGCTGTTGTAATTTTAGTTCATGGTATGGGCGAATATGCACTAAGATATGAAAGAACGGTTGTACCCGCACTTTTAAAATCTTCGATCGCTATAATTTCATATGATCAATTTGGTCACGGACGCACAGAAGGAAAAAAAGGACATCATCCTGGCTATAATTATCTACTCGATTCCATTGATCAAATGATCGAGAAAGCAAAAAAGCTATTTCCGTCAAAGCCAATTTTTCTTTACGGACACAGTATGGGCGGGAATGTCGTGATCAATTTCACCTTGCGAAGAAAACACGATTTAACCGGTACAATAGCTACAAGTCCTTTCTTAGAATTAGCTTTTGAGCCACCTCAGTGGAAAATGATTTTTGGTAAAATTATTGACAAAATATTCCCTTCCATGACAATGCCGAATGAATTAGATCTAAAATTTCTTTCCAAAGATCAGCACGAAATAGATGCTTATAAAAATGACCCTCTAATTCATGACAGAGTAAGTACCAAATATTCGCTTGAATTAATGAGGACCGGTGAATGGGCCATCAATCATGCCGACTCTTTGACTACACCCCTACTTTTGATGCATGGAACAAAAGATCAAATCACTTCGCATTTGGCCTCTGAGGAATTTGCCAAACGAGCGAAAGAACTAGTAACATTTGTTCCTGTGGAGAACGGTTATCATGAATTGCATCATGATATAGAAAAGGATGCGGTCCTGAGCCAAATCTGTCATTGGATAAAAGACCATATCACAAAACCTTGAAATAAGAACGCTATGAAAAACCAACTTATTTTTTATTTATTAATTTTTTCGACATCTCTGACGGCTCAGAACAGTGCGATGGTTTTTGATCACAAAGACTATTCAAATTCGGAACCTTCTTATGCCGGTCTATATAATGTTTCATTAAGTCAACTTATACCTGTAGAACAAAACCTTGAAAGGAAAGAGGAGGGTCTCTTGCTCATCAAAAATTTAGATCTATTGGACCTTTCTGATTCCGAAAGATTTTCCTCTCTGTTTCTTAAAGAACAACTCAAAAAATTAGATCTCGCCACACCTTTTAATGTTCAGCATAATGCAACTTTGGAGAGATTTATCAGGGTATACCTAAGAGATCGTAAAGCGTATTTCAATAGGTTAATAAACAAATCCGAATACTATTTTCCAGTATTTGAACAACATCTGGATAAATATGATCTACCGCTTGAGCTAAAATATCTAGCCGTAGTAGAGTCTGCTTTAAACCCGGTAGCAATTTCTCCATCAGGAGCAAAAGGACTGTGGCAATTTATGTACGGCACTGCATTGGACTACGACCTTTATATAGATTCGTATGTTGATGAAAGATTTGATCTCATGAAATCAACACAGGCAGCCTGTGCCTATCTGAACAATCTATACAATTCCTTTGGCAATTGGGATCTAGCACTAGCCGCTTACAATTCTGGTCCGGGAAATGTTAGAAAAGCGATAAAGAGAGCCGGTGGGAACAAAAATTACTGGGAAATTAGACAATATTTACCAAGAGAAACCAGTAGTTATGTTCCGGCATTTTACGCTACGATGTATCTTTTTACCCACTCAGAATTCCATGGACTTAGGTCTGTAAAAGGTGAAGTGTCCTATTTTGAAACGGACACCATTCAAGTTAGAGGAGGATTGACTTTTGATGCTATTAAAAAAAATACGGGTATTGACATAGAATTGCTCAGATCCTTCAATCCTGTTTACAAAAAAGATCTGATTCCAGAACTTAAAGAAAAAACCATGACCCTAACCTTACCGGTCAATTTGATTCCAAGATTCATGGCCTCAGAAACTGAGCTATACAATCGAGCAAACAGAACTGAAAATATACAGGAGACATCAAAAGTGATTCCTATTACCGTTTTAAACAGTTATCTGGTGACCAATGGCGACAATTTGAGCAGTATCGCCAAGAAACATCAAATCAGTCTTGAACAATTAAAAAACTGGAATGGTCTGGATAGCAACTTTTTGATCTCTGGTCAAAGACTTGTGGTTACGGATCATAAAAAATATACAGGCAATATCAGTAAAAAAGTAAAATTGATTGAAAAGAGTCAAACACAAGAATACGAAGCTAAAAATGGTTTCGCAAATTATACCGTGGAGTATGGTGATACCTTGTTTAAAATTTCAAGAAAATTTGGAAACATCTCCATTTCAGACTTGCGAATTATGAATGATCTTGACAATGTGAATAATTTAAAACCGGGTACCAAACTCAAAATAAAAAAAAGAAGTTCTGAAGTCCAAAACTAATTGAGCTGTTAATATTTAATACTGCTAAATATTTCCCAAAGACCCGAAAAAAATTGAATAAATCAAATTTTGTTCTATTTTTACCGTTTTGATATCGAACATACTGAAA
>JAAESS010000357.1 GCA_024229195.1 Flavobacteriales bacterium
CTTCAGGTAAAATTGACAACGCAGATTAAAAATCAAATTCATGCATTTTCAAATTCAGGATTGTCTGATCGATCATTAATGAAGGTATTAAATAAAGAACTAGATATCCTTACGAAAAACAAGGAGAAATTTGAAGCTGAATTACTAAAAGTCATTAAAATTGATTTTCCCGAAGAGTTCGAACTCCTTAATTCTATTCCTAGTATCGGTGAAACAACAAGTGCTTTGATTTTAACCAAAATTGGGGATTGTTCGACATTTGATACAAGTAAACAACTTGCTTCATTTTTTGGAATCACGCCATCAGAAAGTTTTTCTGGTACCTCGGTGCACTCTAGGGGAGGGATAAGTAAAATGGGGAGCTCGAGAATTAGGCGTCAATTATACATGTGTAGTTTAAGTGCGATTTGCTACAATGAATTGGTCAGGCCCATGTATTTGAGGATGTGTGAAAAGGGAAAACATAAGAAGGTTATATTGGTAGCAATCATGAATAAATTGGTAAGACAAATGTTTGCTGTTTTGAAATCAAGAAAACCTTATGATCCAAATTTTATTTGAATTTTGGGGTTGGATTTGAACACAGTTCGTTAGGCTCTAGAGTATAACCTCATATTAGTAACAGTAGGTCGACTAGATTCTTAATGATTCATCTATTCCCACTCCACATCAACCATTGGCTCATCTTTATAAATTGGAAAAATAGGTACTCATAGTGCTAAAGATCTCAAAAATAGTTGTTA
>JAAESS010000358.1 GCA_024229195.1 Flavobacteriales bacterium
ATACAACAGGAAGTTTCCATGCCATTGCCATATTGAATGTTTCATGTAAAGAACCTTGTCTTGCAGCTCCATCTCCAAAATAAGTAATTGTTACTCCCTTACGTCCAAAATATTTATCAGCAAAAGCAATACCTGCGCCAAGAGGAATTTGTCCTCCAACGATACCATGACCTCCGTAAAATCCTTTTTCCTTTGAAAAAATATGCATAGAACCACCCATACCTTGAGAGGTACCGGTTACTTTTCCGTATAATTCTGCCATGACTCTTTTTGGATCTACGCCCATACCAATTGGTTGAACGTGGTTTCTGTAAGCTGTGATCATCTTATCTTTCGAAAGATCCATCGCATGCAAAGCACCAGCCAGAACAGCTTCTTGTCCGTTGTATAAATGTAAAAAACCTCTTACTTTTTGTTGGATATATACTGCAGCAAGTTTGTCTTCGAATTTTCTCCAAAACAACATGTCTTTGTACCAGTTGATATAGGTTTCTTTTGTTATTTTCTTCATTTGTCTTTAAAATTTTTACGGAATGGCAAAAATACAATTTTTTTAGATAAATTATTTCTAAATAATATTACAAAATTCATAAATCCTTGGGCCTTTTATTGAGAATTTAGTCAGTTGTAAAACGTATCAGCAATATTCCATATTTTAAGTTGGTCTTTCTATTGTTCAATATAATCTTCTATCGGATTACAAGAGCAAACCAAATGTCTGTCTCCATAGGCATCATTAACTCTTCTTACTGGCGGCCAGTATTTGTTGTCCACAACAAAGTCGAGGGCAAATGCAGCCTCTTTTCTTGTATATGAAAAGTCCCAGTTATCAGCAGTTAGCATGGCCTGGGTATGGGGCGCATTTTTTAGAACACTATCTCCTTCGTCATAGCTATCAATTTCACTTTTGATCTGTATCAGCGCATCTGCGAAACGATCTATTTCCTGTTTGTTTTCACTTTCCGTAGGTTCAATCATCAGTGTTCCTGCCACTGGAAAGGAAACAGTAGGTGCATGAAATCCGAAATCCATCAACCTTTTGGCAATGTCGGTAACTTCAATACCCTTTGCTTTAAATTCTCTGAAATCAACGATCATCTCGTGAGCAGCAAATCCTTTTTCGCCTGAATAAAGAATTTTATAATGTTTTTCCAAACGTGCTTTAAGGTAATTGGCATTTAAAATTGCAGTTACAGTAGATTCTGTTAAGCCACTGCTTCCCAGCATTTTAATATAGCTGTAAGAAATTAAATCTACCATTGCAGAACCAAACGGTGCAGCTGAAATTGCGCTAATTGCCTTTGTTCCTCCCGTTTTTATGACCGGGTTAGATGGTAAAAAATCCACTAAATGAGCAGCAACGCAAATAGGTCCAACACCTGGTCCACCACCTCCATGAGGAATGGCAAAGGTCTTGTGAAGATTCAGGTGACAAACGTCTGCACCGATCCTTGCCGGATTAGTCAGACCTACCTGAGCATTCATGTTTGCTCCGTCCATATATACTTGCCCTCCGTTATCGTGAATTATTCTTGTGATTTCTCGGATCTCGGATTCGAAAACCCCATGAGTAGAGGGGTATGTCACCATGAGTGCCGCAAGATTATCTTTGTGTAAAATCGCTTTTTCTCGAAGATCATCAAGGTCTATATTACCTGTTTCAGATGTTTTTGTGACAACCACTTTCATACCAGCCATGACTGCAGAAGCAGGATTGGTACCGTGAGCAGATGCAGGAATCAAACAAATATGTCGATGACTCTGATCGTTTGAACGGTGATATGCTCTGATAACCATCAAGCCTGCATATTCTCCCTGAGCCCCTGAATTGGGTTGGAGAGAAGTTCCTGCGAAACCAGTAATCTCATTGAGTTGTGATTCGAGTTCTTTTAGCATTTCATGATATCCCTGAGCCTGATTAACAGGAACATATGGATGTATAGAGTTCCAGTTACTCGTACTTAATGGAAGCATTTCAGTAGCCGCATTTAGCTTCATCGTACACGACCCTAAAGAAATCATTGAGTCAGCTAATGAAATATCTTTTCTTTCAAGTCTTTTGATAAAACGCATCATTTCGGTTTCGGAATGATATTTCTTAAAAACTTCATGTGTTAAAAAAGGTGACGTACGTTGTAGTTCTGTTGGAATCGATAACGAAACCGGACAGTCTGTAATTTTAAAAGAATATAAGTTCTCTGCCTGGGCTAAGATATCTATGATCTGTTCTATGTCTGTCTCGGCTGTGGTCTCATTTATCGATAAAGAAATAGTATTCTGATCGATATAGTTAAAATTAACTTCTTGTGATTCAGCAATTTGCTTGAGTTTATCGCTATTTGAAACCTTGATTTTTAAGGTATCGAAAAATGCACTGTTTTCTTGTTCTAATCCTAGCTTGAGCAAGGCCTGGTCGAGGATATTTGCCAAAGAATGAATCTGCCTTGCGATATATTTTATGCCTTCTCCTCCGTGATAAACGGCATACATACCCGCCATAATGGCAAGTAGGGCCTGCGCAGTACATATATTCGAGGTAGCTCTTTCTCTTTTGATATGCTGCTCTCTTGTTTGCAGCGCCATTCTTAAGGCTCTGTTTCCATCGGCATCAATCGTTACTCCAATGATCCTTCCCGGAATCATTCGTTTATATTGTTCCAGGGTTGCGAAATAGGCTGCGTGTGGACCTCCAAATCCGAGTGGTATCCCAAAACGCTGAGTAGTTCCTACTGCAACATCAGCACCCATTTCTGCTGGAGATTTTAAAATGGCAAGACTAAGAATATCTGCAGCAACTACCACTTTGATCTCGTCTTCATGTGCTTTACTGATAAAAGTCGTGTAGTCAAAGATCATTCCGTCTTTGGCAGGATATTGTAAAATACAGCCATAGAAATCTTCATCAAGTTTCACTTCTCGATGATCATCATAGACCAATTCGATTCCCAAAGGTTTTGCCCTGGTCATCAGAATATCTCTGGTTTGAGGCAATACATCCGTTGAAACAAAAAACTTGCTTGCTCCGTTTTTTTTCTGAGCCCTGCTTCGGCCATTCCATAACATGATCATGGCCTCTGCTGCAGCTGTTCCCTCGTCAAGCAAAGACGAATTTGCTACGGGTAAACCTGTAAGATCAGATATTACCGTTTGAAAATTTAATAACGCTTCGAGCCTACCCTGAGAAATTTCTGCCTGGTAGGGGGTGTAGGAGGTATACCAACTTGGATTTTCAAAAATATTTCTCTGAATCACCGCTGGTAACGTAGTTGGGTGGTATCCAAGACCGATATATGATTTATATTGCTTGTTTTTGCTGCCTAATTTCTGAATATGTGAAGCAAATTCATTTTCACTCATAGCTTCAGGTAAATTCAAGACATTTTTTAATCGAATATCATTGGGTATTGTATTGTAAATCAGTTCATCAAGTGAGCTTACTCCAATAGTGTCTAACATCTCAGACACCTCATTTTGGCCTGGTCCGAGATGACGTAAAACAAAAGAATCTGTTCGCATAATATCTGTTTATTAAAAGGAACACAAAAATACTTAATTTTCATGACATCGATTCGCTTTTGAAAACGATATAATAGTGAAATATTTAATTATTTTTATAAATCATATTTTATGAAATGCAAGTACTAAGAAGAAGCTTTGAATTTTATGTTTTTGGAAATATACATGTGGCACTTGCTGCCTATTGTTTGACAAAGATATCTTTCATACAGTTTGAAATATCCAATCAATCATTGGCTAATTTCGTTTTTTTCTCAACGATACTATCCTACAATATGATAAGGCTGTTCCAATTGAACGAGATCAATAGTATGATGGCTATCTGGATCAAGGCCAATAAAAGATCACTCATCGCTCTGAACAGTGCGGCTTTGATCGTCTGTGTGTATTATCTTCTCAATTTTAGCCTTGTTGAAATCATAGTGCTTTTACCACTTTTACTGGCGACTGTTTTTTATGTAATTCCATTTAAAAAAAAGTTCTCCGGTTTAAGGAATATTCCCGGTTTAAAACTTTTTTTGATTGCAATAACCTGGACAGGTCTCACTTTATATTTACCCTTGTTTTCAGCAGATCTAAATACTTCTCAGCAAGTTTTGATTTCCGGGGCTCAACGATTTCTGTTTATAATAGCGATTACCATTCCTTTTGATATTCGAGATGCGCAGTTTGATCTACCAGAATTGCACACCTTGCCTCAGGTGATTGGTATAAATAATTCTAAGATTATTGCTCTTATTGCACTTGGGTTGATCGTTGTTGCCGATTTATGGATGCCTCACGAAAATACGAATCTACTTTGGATAGATGTTTTCATCATGAGCCTGTCGATGCTTATGATTGTTTTTACAGGAATGAAGCAATCACGGTTTTATACGGCATTCTGGATCGAGTCCTTACCGATACTCTGGTATTTACTTTACTTGATCGCTGTCAAATAAATTGTTTTCCAAAATCATAATATCAGCATCATTTTGCCCCCAAACCTTTGTAATAGACTGAGGTACAGGAACGAAAACATAGGTGAAGGCACTTAGAATAATATCAACATCGCCATCAAGATCAATGTCTCCCTTGTCAAGCAGGAACCATCGGCTTAAGTTTGAATCTTTAAAAGAGTGAGAATTAAACTTATTGGATGAGGTGTCAATATTTTCAAGGTAAATCATAGAATAATCCGGATTATTCTCATAATCAGGGAAGGTCGAAATAACGGTAAAGTCAATATCACCATCCTGGTCAAAATCATCTGCAACAAATCTTGTGGCACCATTGATTGGATAGAAGAAAGTTTCCGTAAATTGATTATTTCCATCATTTAGATGGATTCTCAATCCGTGATATGGTTTTTGAATATAAGTTTTGTCGGCATTGTCTCCATTTACGGTAATGATATCATCATCTCCATCTCCGTCATAATCGAGCAATTCGAACCAGCTACTCCCGTAAATAGGGCTGAATCGGATGGCCTTATCGCTCCTAAACGTTAAATTATCTTTCTGGTACAAAATAGTGATGCTTTCATCACCCTGAGAGGTGATGGCCACAATATCTAATTTTCCATCTTTATCCATATCCTTGGCAACGGATCGGATCGTTCCCGGTTGAGAAAGCAGTACTTTTTTCGTGTATACTCCATTTTCATCAAGTACAAGAAGTGATAACTGTCCGGTAAGGTGACCAAATTCACTTACAATCATTTCGTCCAGTCCGTCATTATTTAAATCGATAACAAGATTATTTACCGGCCGGTGCAATGTGTCAGGTAATCTAACATAACTATCCTTGTAAGCAGCTATGATCTTACCCGTAGATAATTCTGACGGATCTAAAATTCCAATGTCAGTGATATACGACACCGTATCTTTTTCTACATAATCTACAACTGCATTTTGTGCTGTATGAATTAGGGATGACGTTTCCGAGCTGAATTTATACTCCAATATTTTTCCGGTGATGTCTCCTGTCCAGAACTTGTTGCCGTCTTTCTCATATTTAAGCATCGTAAAAAAGGAGCCTGGCGTATCATCGATAGCAAAGGTTCGAGATTTAAATCTAGTCTGCGGTGTTAAACTATCTGTGTAAACATTTGTTCGAAGGCTATCCGGTGCGATGTTTAAAATATACTCCTTTAGTAAATTCCAATCCTGTTTTTCTAAGATTGGCATCGATGGATAAACGCCAGAATTATGGATAATTTCCATTTCTTCAAATTGCATGCCATCATAACGTTTAAAATCTCCATCATCAATTCCCATTCTGGCGGCCATTTCAGGTAAGACAGATTTGACCCAATATTCTTTTGTAAGGTCTTTTACATCAGGAGCGATATGGCAACTGCCGCAATACATCGTATAAATTTCAGCTCCTTTTTCCTCATTGCTTATACGTTCAAGTTTGTTGCAAGAGCTTAGACATAAAAAAAATAAGGCAATAATGAAATTTAATTGTCTTTTCATTATTGCCTTATTCGTATGTTGAATTTTCATTATTTTCTTGAAGTTATCAGTCAATCAAAGTATTTATGAAAAGTATTTTGACATTTTTTCCTTTTCTTCATCAGCAAGTTGAGAATCAATCAGGATTCTTCCACTATGCTCATCAGTGATGATTTTTTTTCTTGTAGCGATCTCTACTTGTCTTTGTGGAGGAATTGTGAAAAAAGATCCACCTGAAGCACCCCTTTCAATTGTTACTACTGCTAGTCCATTTCTGACATTATGTCTAATTTTGTGATAAGCCTTAAGAAGTCTCTCATCTATCAGTTTACTGTATTCTTCCGATTTTTTATGCAGTAAGTTCTCTTCTTTTTCAGTTTCTTCAAGTATAGAATTCAACTCATCTTGCTTGTGCTTAAGATGCGTTGTCTTTTCATCCATTTTTTCCTTGGCAGCAGAAATAATTTCATTTTTCGCAGCAATTTTTGCTTCAAATTCACGAATATGTTTTTCTGCTAATTGCATTTCAAGGTCCTGTTATTCAATCTCTTTTGAAATAGAATCAAACTCCCTGTTATTTCTAACATTCTTTTGCTGCTCTAAATATTTTTTCGATAAAGTTTTGGCTTCCTCAATATTATTTTTCTTGTTTGCGATGCCAGTTTCAAGGTTTTCAATGTCAGTACTGAAGTTATTCAGTCTCGTCTGTAAGCCTTC
>JAAESS010000359.1 GCA_024229195.1 Flavobacteriales bacterium
AAAGATCACTGCTCGGTTCAATCAAACGACCCCAAATAACCGCTGCGGCCAAGGCTTCTTCACGTTTCGAAAAGCCGCATTTGTTTAAAATCTCACTGAAATTCAGTTGTTCCCAGGCATCCCAGGCAAGTAATTCATTACCCAGGCTACGGCTTTCGGTCACTGAAATTGTGTCAACATCTACTTCTTGAATAGTCGAACCGGTATTACCTTCAACTTCTTTAACTGACTGATTGAAGGTAGGTTCTGAATTGTTAATATGGTGCCGAATAACGGCTCGTTGACGAGTGATTTCAGAAATTAACTCTTCCGGTAAATCAAACATATCCAAAGAGAAAAGTTCGTCTTCTCCATAGAGATAAGTCTCCAGATTGTTCGCAAGAGATTTCCACAGACTACGATCCAATTTAAGCTGACCAAGAGTCAGAACATTGCGCTGACGGGGGCCTTTATCGGTGCGGACAGATTCGACAAGAGTATGTTTGATATAAACCTTACCCGTCTTTTTATTAGTAGTTTTTGATTCGCGTATAAACATAGCTGCATCCTAGCACTCAAAAAAAGTTTAGCAAGAGTAAAAAACAATAAATTATTATATTTAGGTCACTACATTTTGAGGCCACTAAAATCTTGAAAATCAATTTCATTGGAGTGACAATGGTTTACAACTTATCAAATGATTGAAAATCTCAATTTTTTGTCATTTTCAGCGATTTGCCGGGGAAAGATGGGTTAG
>JAAESS010000360.1 GCA_024229195.1 Flavobacteriales bacterium
CGATTGCCTTCAAAATTGGAAGTGATAGAAATTTTTATTCCTTTTGTAACTTGTTGAACCATAGCTTTTCAATACGATTGATTGACGCTGCAAAGATAAGAATAATTTTAAAAAATATGAGATCTTCCGTTTTTTGTGTCTTTTGCGAATTCAGCGATAGTTTTATTATTCAGAGTCTCTACTAATTGATTGCGTAAAGGCCCGGCTAAATTATGGATGGCACAAGGGTTATCATCACTACACTTTGGTAATCCAATATAGCATGAATTAAAAGTGTCCTTTCCATCTAAACTTTCAATTATGGTCATCAAGTTTCCAAATAATTGATCTTCATCTAAATAAAACCCTCCTTTAGGTCCTTTGCTCGAGCTAATAAGGTTTTTCCTACTTAAATGCTGAAATGTTTTCGCCAGAAATGGTATGGGAACATTTATTTTTTCTCCAACTTCTTTTGAACCCAACTTATTTATTTCAGATCCATGTATGGCCAGATAAAGAACACCACGAATTGCATATTTACTTTGGTTACTTAGCATACGCAAATATAAAAGATAAATATATCCTTTATATGATATATGTCATGATTTTGGTGACTTATGTTACATATTTTTGTCGGGCAATAACAAGACTAATTTAAACTAACTTAATTCAAATTATTATGAGAACCAGAATATTTTTTATGACAATGATATTTCTCTTATCATTTGTTTCGTGTAAAAAGGAGGCACCTAAACAAGAGGATAATAGCACAACAGTTACTGAAGAAAAGCCCAATTCAGGTCAGTCTGGCGTAGAAGATAGTGAGTCAGATGCAAATGCTTTGCAAGTGGCCAAATCTATTGAAGACTTTAGCACTTTAGTTGCAGCGATCGAAGCAGCAGGAGTTGAAGACGCAGTTGTTAATGCAGGTCCCTTGACAATTTTTGCACCATTAAATAGTGCTTTTGCAAAGTTACCGGAAGGAACAGTTGAAAGTCTGGTACAGCCAGAGAATAAAGCAACTTTAACTTTTATTCTGATCAATCATGTCGCTCCGGCCAATTATCCAATAAAACAACTTAAGAAAGAAGCTCGTAAAGAAAGAAAACTCTATATGGCATCCGGAAAATACCTCGTTGTTGAGAATAAGGATGGAGATATTTATGTTGGAGGAACAAAAATATTAAAAACAGTACAAGTAAGTAATGGTTGGATACACGTTGTAGATGACGTTTTAGTTCCGGCAGAATAAATAGATAAAATAACAGATTAAAAAAAATAAAAAATGAAATTACGACTAATATTTATAATGTTTATCGCTCTGAGTTTGGCAAATTGCGGGGATGGCAAGAAATCTCAAACAGATGCCCCTGCTGCGACAAAAGAAGTAGAAGAAACTCAGGTGGCCTCATCGGATCCGATGGAAAATAAAGGAATTGGACCGATCTCAAGTGTATCACTTGGAGAAATTGATCAGGCATTGGTTTCTGAAGGAGAAACAGTGTTTAAAGCCAAATGTACAGCTTGTCATAAAATCAGTAAGAAGTTTGTCGGACCGGCTTTAAAAGGTATAACTCAAAGAAGGTCACCAGAATGGATCATGAATATGACTTTAAATCCTGAAGAAATGATCCAAAAAGATCCTATTGCGATGCAATTGTTAGTTGAAGCAAACGGTGCTCCAATGGCAAATCAGAATTTAACTGAAGATGAAGCTCGTGCTTTATTAGAATACTTTAGAACAAAAAATTAAATGACTTAAATTTTAAATAATTATGAAAACAAAGTTTAACTATTTTATCACACTTACAGTACTGGCTTCGTGGTTGGTATCATGTGGGGATATGAATTCAGGAAAGTCTTCTAATCAAGGTGCACTTTCCGGAAACGCTGCAGAGAAAGTTTATGTGGCGCCAGGTGAACACGATGATTACTACGCTTTTATTTCTGGTGGATTCAGTGGCCAGCTTGCCGTTTATGGTTTGCCTTCAGGAAGACTTTTTAAAGTTATTCCGGTATTCTCTGTTGATGCAGAAAAAGCATGGGGATTTAACGAAGAAACCAAACCGATGTTGAACACTTCTCATGGATTTATTCCTTGGGATGATTCACACCATCCTGATATATCTCAAACAGCTGGTGAATTAGATGGAAGATGGGTATTTATTAATGGTAATAATACACCGAGAATTGCAAAAATCGATTTGACTACTTTTGAAACCACTGAAATTATTGAAGTACCAAATTCAGCTGGTAACCACAGTTCTTCTTTTGTAACGGAAAACACAGAGTATGTTGTAGCAGGAACAAGATTTTCAGTTCCTTTTCCTCAGAGAGATATGCCTATTGAAGAGTATAAAGGTAATTTTAAGGGAGCTTTGACTTTTATTTCTGTTGCTCCTGAAGATGGACGAATGGATATTAAATTCCAGATCAGAATGCCAGGTTTTGATTATGATTTATCTCACCCGGGTAGAGGTGATTCACATGGTTGGTTCTTCTTTACAACCTATAATACAGAGGAAGCAAATTCATTATTAGAGGTTAATGCCTCACAAAATGACAAGGATTTTATTGCAGCTATCAATTGGAAAAAAATTGAAGCCTATGTGAATGAAGGTGGAGGTAAGAAAATGCCTACAAACTATGCACATAACGTGTATGATGATCATACGCATACAGCAACTTCAACCATGAAAAAAGAAGTACTTGTTGTAGATCCTTCAGACGTTCCAGGAGCTATTTATTTTATGCCAACTCCTAAATCTCCTCACGGTTGTGATGTTGACCCAAGTGGTGAATATATCGTAGGTAGTGGAAAACTTGCTGCAGAATTGACGATACATTCTTTTAGTAAAATGATTACAGCTATTGAAAATGAAGACTTTGATGGTGATGCATATGGAATCCCAATTTTATCTTATGAATCTACTTTAGCAGGTGCTGTTAAACAACCTGGTTTAGGACCACTTCATACTGAATTTGACGGTAAAGGAAATGCTTATACTACATTCTTTATTTCTTCAGAAGTTGTAAAATGGAAATTAGGAACATGGGAAGTTTTAGATAGAAAACCAACATATTACTCAGTAGGTCACTTGATGATTCCTGGTGGAAATTCAAGAAAACCATTTGGAGACTATGTTGTAGCTATGAATAAAATTACAAAAGATAGATATCTACCAACTGGACCTGAGGTAACACAATCAGCACAGCTGTATGACATTACAGGTGATAAGATGGAATTATTATTAGATTTCCCAACGATTGGAGAACCTCATTATGCAGCTGGTATAGCAGCTGATATTGTAGCCAAGAATTCAAAAAAATTCTTTAAGCTTGAAGATAACAAACATGCTCATGCTGTTAAAAGTGAGGCAGAAACAAGGGTAGTTAGAGATGGAAATGAAGTTCATATTTATATGACAATGATTCGTTCTCATTTTGCACCCGATAATATCGAAGGTGTTCAGGTTGGTGATAAAGTATATTTTCACGTGACTAATTTGGAACAGGATTATGATGTGCCACATGGTGTTTCTATGATTGGAGCCAATACATCGGAACTTTTGATTATGCCAGGACAAACTGAAACATTTACATGGGAACCAACTCAAGTAGGAGTATGGCCATTCTATTGTACTGATTTTTGTTCAGCATTACACCAAGAAATGCAAGGTTATGTAAGAGTATCTGCCAAAGGATCAAATGTGCCAATTTCGTATACACTTGATGGCGATCCAGTAGATATAGAATAATATAAAAGTTGAGGTTAAGTTAATTATTGTAGAAAACGGACGGTGAAATTTTTAACTGTCCGTTTTCGTTTCTAATGATTTAAATCATACTTAATGGATCGTGGTAATTGTAACTTTGACAATATAAGTTACACTGATTTTATCCCCTAAATTTTTTAACCAAATGAGAAAATCTAAAATTTTAATGATCATCGGGCCCTTATTGATGTTAGGGTTATTTGTATTGCCACTGTGGAACATCACTTTGGAAGCGCCACAATACCCTATTCCTCTTGGAATGAATATGCATATCAATAAGTTTACTGATGTACATGAATTTGACATTAAGAATATCAATTTGATGAATCATTATGTTGGGATGCAATATATCCCGGAAACGATTCCAGAATTTAAAATTTTTCCAATTGCCATTGCAGTGATGACTGTTTTAGGTGTATTAGTTGGTGTTTTTGCTAACTATAAGTGGTTTCTTGGATGGTTTGTTGTCATGTCACTTCTTGGAATTGCCGGAATGTATGACTTTTACCTTTGGGAGTATGATTATGGACATAATTTAGATCCTAAAGCAATCATGAGCTTTAAGAACCCTGATGGAAGTCAGATGGGATTTCAGCCACCGATTTTTGGTACCAAACATATTCTTAACTTTGTTGCTCATTCATATCCTCGTTCAGGAGCATATATGATGTTCGCTGGAATGATTATGACGCTTGTTGCCTTCTTCGTTGGTAAGAAAGAAGCGAAGTCAAACATAGACTGATCTAGGCTACTTTTCTGTCGAGAACACGGAAATGTATATTGTTCGCTTATATTTGTTTAACTAACTAAAAAATCATGAAAAAATTACTAACTACTACTTTTGCTGGAATATTATGTTTCTTTTTTTCATGTAGTATTGCACCCGAATCAATCAATTACGGTCTGGACTCATGTCATTTTTGTAAAATGACTATTGTAGATCAACAACACTCGGCACAATACGTCACCGCAAAAGGAAAACAATTTAAATTTGATGCCATTGAGTGCATGGTCAATGAATTGGCTGAAAAAGACATTGATAAAATGGCAATATTTTTGGTTGCAGACTATGATGAACCAGGTCAAATGACCACCGCTTTTGAAGCTACTTATCTGATCAGTGAAGAAATAAAAAGCCCTATGGGAGCTAATCTTTCAGGTTTTTCATCAGAAGAGAGCGCATTGACTACCAAAAACAGCAGCGGAGGTGACCTTTATTCCTGGGATGAACTTCTTCTAAAATTTGATGCAAAATAAATGAAAAAAAAGGCTTTGTTCATATTATGTCTCTTTTCGTTTCTCTTTATAAACGCGAAACAAATTGAAGTTTGTACAACTTGTGATGTCAGCACGATTAAAGAAGCTGTTGCCTTGGCAGAGGATGGAGACGAGATACTGATCAAATCAGGAATTTACAAAGAACACGGAATTGAAATTGATAAATCCATACATATTATAG
>JAAESS010000361.1 GCA_024229195.1 Flavobacteriales bacterium
ATTAAAAGATCTTATAAAGAAGTTGCTGTAGCAGCCAGTTACATTTTGGATCGGATTGGGAATTCGCAGGGTAAAAAACGAACAGAATCACCAATCAAAAACGATATCGATAATTTTGATAAAGCAGCAAAAGATCGATACGATCTGGCAAGAACTGTTCTAAATATTAATCTTTCAGTTTCCTCTCTTAAACGGCTTCTTAAAATACATGAGGTCGATGAGACCCCTCAAGGGTCCAAGTTAAAATTATTTGATCTTTTAGAATCTGGAAAAGGATTTCTCCCTGTCTATCAAACTGCAATTGAGACCGATGAATCAAGGACGAGAAAATACAATAGACGAATCGAATTGGATCAAGAGAAAGAATTAATCTTAAGACAAGAACAAGCATCGAGGGATGCAGAATTGATGAAATCAATAAAAAGTGATCTCGAAGAAAAGTTTGAAAAAGAATACGAAGAACGTTATGAGCAAGAGTTCGGATGTAAACCTAAACCAAAATCACTTTTAGAACTGGAATGGGACGAAAAAATAAACAAATTACAACAGATTAGACACATCATTTCTAATGAAGATGAAATCATGATAATTGAAATTTTAAATAAATATTAATTAAAAAATGAAAAAGAACTCTCATAATCGATTAAACCTATATCAAGTAGGTCAATACATAAACCGTAAGGACAATCGTTCCATCAAAAAGTGGCTGAGAGATCATCACATCCCCATCCACAAAGATGGAAGAGAATATGTTTTTCGTTTACAGGTTGAACAAGAGGTCTGGAAACCTTTTGCTGAAGATTTAGTAAAGAAGTATCCAAATTCATGGAAACCGCGTTTAGAATCAATCTATGGTGATCAGAAAGAACTATATCAACTTCTTTACCATGATTGTTTGGAATTCGATACTGGATTTGTGCCTTACCAATTTAATCTGGACATTAGCTCTAATAGGGAGCATGAATCCATCTTTCAAGAACTTTATCAATAATGAAATTACCTAATAATTC
Source organism: Flavobacteriales bacterium (assembly GCA_024229195.1). GTDB lineage: Bacteria > Bacteroidota > Bacteroidia > Flavobacteriales > Flavobacteriaceae > Lutimonas. The sequence goes on from JAAESS010000361.1 coordinate 1,011, forward strand.
ACATTCGGG
>JAAESS010000362.1 GCA_024229195.1 Flavobacteriales bacterium
GGTTTCCTGTATAAAAGTTAGGATCATAATCTAGCTCAGCTAAGATTTCAACAAATGAATTAATTCCCTCATCCATCCAGGTCCATTGGCGTTCATCAGAATTCACAATCATTGGAAAAAAGTTGTGTCCAACTTCATGCGTAATTACTCCAATCATTCCTCTTTTTGTTCTCTCTGAATAGGTACCATCAGGATTTGGGCGCCCGTAATTAAAACATATCATTGGATATTCCATTCCTTGTCTATCTGCATGCACAGATATAGCTTTGCCATATGGATAATCAAAAGTCATTTTAGAATATTCTTCTAAGGTGTTTGCAACAACTCTAGTAGAGTGCTCCTCCCACAACGGATTCCCTTCCTTTGGATATAATGAAATTGCCATAACGGTTTTACCGTTAATATTCACTGCCATAGCATCCCAAATATATTTTCTTGAAGATGCAAAGGCAAAATCTCGTACATTTTTAGCATTAAAGTGCCATGTTTTTGTTTGGTTACTACTTCCTTTTTCAGCCTTTTCAGCTTCATCTTGAGTCACAATAAAAATTGGCTCTTCGAATGAAGTTCTTGCTTTTTCAAAACGTTTACGTTGTTCTCTGGTTAATACCTTATTTTCATTTTGTAATTCACCAGTAGCATCTAATATATGATCAGAAGGAACAGTTATTCTTACATCATAATCTCCAAATTCTAAAGCCCATTCACTTCTTCCCCAAAATTGCATATTTTGCCA
>JAAESS010000363.1 GCA_024229195.1 Flavobacteriales bacterium
CTCAGTTATAATCAGTACGTACAACGCCGTTGCATGGCTAGAAAAAGTTCTTTGGGGATATAACAATCAAATCTTTAGAGATTTTGAGATGGTGATAGCTGATGATGGTTCGGGACCTGAAACTAAGCAATTAATCGACACCATGTCAAAACAAGTGTTTTATCCAATTAAACATATTTGGCAGGAGGATGAAGGGTTTCAAAAATCAAGGATTCTGAACAAGGCCATAATGGCATGCGCTGCTGATTATATTTTGATGAGTGATGGAGACTGTATTCCTCGAAAAGATTTTCTTCAGGTGCATGAAGACAACAAAGAACCTGGTTATTTTATTTCAGGCGGATACTTTAAGTTACCTATGAATATCTCGGAGATGATCACCAAAGAAGATATTTTTTCAGAGGACTGTTTTAATCGAACATGGATGGAAGAAAGAGGACTCAAGAAATCTTTCAAAAACAATAAACTGACAACTACAAAAGCCAAAGCGAAATTTCTAAATAATATAACCACCACTAATTCAACATGGAACGGTCATAACGCTTCTGGTTGGAAATCTGACATCCTAAAAATTAATGGCTTTGATGAAAGGATGCAATATGGGGGCCAGGATAGAGAATTAGGCGAAAGACTAATGAATATTGGCATTAAAGGAAAACAATTTCGATATAGTGCCATTTGCCTTCATTTGGATCACAAAAGAAGCTATAAAACTCCTGAATCTATTCAAAAGAATCTTGATATTCGAGCCAATATAAAGAAGAATAAAGTTACTTACACACCATTTGGTATCGTCAAAAAGAACTAAATCAAATATTATACTGCAACATCATATTCTCTCAAAGCATCATTCAAGGAAGTCTTCTTGTTGGTGGACTCCTTTCTTGTTCCGATGATCAAAGCGCAAGGCACCTGATAATCTCCCGCTTTAAAAGTCTTGGTATAACTACCCGGAATAACCACTGATCTTGAAGGAACTCTACCCTTCATTTCAATTGGCTCATCTCCTGTCACATCAATAATCTTAGTACTCATAGTCAATACAACATTTGCACCTAAAACAGCTTCTTTTTCTACGCGAACTCCTTCAACCACAATACAGCGTGATCCCACAAAAACACCGTCTTCAATAATTACCGGAGCGGCTTGCAAAGGTTCTAAGACTCCTCCAATACCCACTCCTCCACTCAAATGAACATTCTTACCAATTTGAGCGCAACTTCCCACAGTAGCCCAGGTGTCAACCATCGTACCTTCGTCAACATAAGCACCAATATTTACATAACTCGGCATCAAAATCGTTCCCTTTGAAATATATGATCCGTGTCTGGCAACTGCATGAGGAACAACTCTAATTCCTTTTTCCTTATACCCTCTTTTCAGAGGAATTTTATCGTGATATTCAAAAATACCGGCTTCTAAGGTTTCCATTTTCTGAATTGGAAAATAAAGTACGACTGCTTTTTTCACCCATTCATTGACCTGCCAACCATTACTTACAGGTTCTGCAACTCTTAATTCTCCCACATCTAAAAGGTCAATCACTTTTCTAATGGCATCCTGAACCTTAGCATCAGTTAACTGTTCTCTATTATCCCAGGCACTTTCTATAATATCTCGTAATTCATTCATAAGGCTAAATTAATTCGCAAATATAAAAAAGCATCAAATAAAAAATCCATTTTTTTTATATTCTTTTAAATCAAAAAAAAGGTAAATTTGCAAAAAATCAAATTGAATGTCAAGAATTTTAGCCTTGGACTACGGCGAAAAAAGAATTGGGATTGCGGTGACAGATGAAATGCAGATCATTGCATCTGGTTTAACCACCGTTCCAACTCATGAGATATTTGATTTTTTAAAAGAATACACAAAAAAAGAAAAGGTAGAACTCTTTGTCGTAGGAGAACCAAAACAAATGAATAATACCGCCTCAGAAAGTGAAAAGTCAATTATTCCTTTTCTTGGCAAATTAGAGAAAATTTTTAGTCACATACCGATCAAAAGAATGGATGAGCGATTTACATCAAAAATGGCATTCCAAACCATGATCGATAGTGGTTTAAAAAAGAAACAAAGACAAAATAAAGCATTGGTCGATGAGATCAGTGCGACAATCATATTGCAGAGTTATCTGTATAACAAATAAAAAGAAATCCATGGTTTTACCCATTGTAGCTTATGGCGATCCGGTACTAAGAAAAGTTGGAAAGGATATCACAAAAGATTATCCTCAGCTGGATGTTCTCATTTCAAATATGAAGGAGACAATGAAAAATGCGCAGGGTGTTGGACTTGCAGCTCCTCAAATTGGAAAGGATATCAGACTTTTTCTGATTGATGCTTCACCTTTTGCAGAAAGTGATGAATTAGAAGAAGAAGAGAAACTTTTTTTAAAAGGATTTGTAGGAACCTTTATCAATGCTCAAATCATCGAAGAGGAAGGCGACGAATGGGGTTTTAATGAAGGTTGCTTAAGTATTCCGAATATCAATGAAGATGTTGTGAGAAATGAAACAATACACATTGAATACCTCAATGAAAATTTTGAACAAAAAACTGATACATTGTCTGGTGTAGCTGCGATAATATTTCAACATGAATATGACCATATCGAAGGTATTCTGTTTACAGATAAGTTATCAAGTCTTAAAA
>JAAESS010000364.1 GCA_024229195.1 Flavobacteriales bacterium
AGTTTATCACTAGACGTATTTTCTTCATCTAAATTTACACCACTTCCCAAGCATCTTCCTTCAACAATAGTGTAATGATCTTGAAGGGCTTGTTTTGTTGTTTTTGAGTGTACAAATGGAACATGATATGGCTCAATGAAATTCTCGATGAGAAATTTCCAATTTGTAGATATTTTTTCAAATTCAAGCGTTCCAACTGGAGAGATTTTTTTAAAATTAACATTTTTAAGTATTTTAATTAAAGGCGCAGCATATTCTTCGAAAGGTGGTGCGTTATCATTAAGATTAATAAAAATCCAATCGTGCCAGACTTTGATTCTTACCGACTCTAAACAATGATCATCTGCATTAAAACCTGATGGCTGATCTCTATCAGGCCCTCCAAAAAAAGGTGATGCGCATAATTTTCCATCAAGATCAAAAGTCCAAGCATGATAAGGGCAGCAAATCATCTGTCCAACATTTTTTGCTTGATCAACTAACTTAAGACACCGATGCTTACAGACATTATGAAATGCAACAATATTTCCATTTGTATTCTTAACTAAAAGTATAGGTTTTTCAGCTACTGAAATCGGCAAAACATCACCATACTCCTTAAGTTCATGGGCAAAGCCAACAAAAGTCCAATTGTTAGCCAATAC
>JAAESS010000365.1 GCA_024229195.1 Flavobacteriales bacterium
GCAGAAGCTTTCTTGAATTCTATTTCGCATTTACCACTATTGAGTGTAGGTTTTAACTGTGCTTTAGGAACAAGTGCAATGCGACCTTATATAAAAGAATTAGCTGATAAATCGGAATTTTTTATAAGTGCTTACCCAAATGCAGGGTTGCCAAATGAGATGGGGGAGTATGATGAAACAGCTGAGATAATGGCTGCTCAATTAGAAGATTTTATGAATTCTGGATTGGTTAATATTGTGGGCGGGTGTTGTGGTACAACACCTGACCATATTTCAGAATTTGCAAAACTTGCAAATAAAAATAGTCCTAGAAGAAAACCTCAATTGGAAACAAGAATGAAACTTTCAGGTTTAGAGGCTGTAATTATTACTCCTGAAAGTAATTTTGTAAATATTGGGGAAAGAACCAATGTAATGGGATCTGCAAAGTTCAGAAGGTTGATAAAAGCAGATGATTTTGATCAGGCTCTTTCTGTCGCATTACAACAAGTTGATAGTGGTGCTCAAATTATTGATATTAATATGGATGATGGTTTAATTGATGGGGTGGAATCCATGACACATTTTTTGAATTTGATTGCATCTGATCCTGATATTTCTCGTGTACCCATTATGATTGATTCTTCAAAATGGGAAATCATTGAGGTAGGATTAAAATGTATTCAAGGGAAAGGAATTGTAAATTCTATTTCATTAAAAGAAGGTGAAGAAGCTTTTATTTCAAAAGCTAGAACAATTCTAAAATATGGTGCTGCTGTTGTTGTTATGGCTTTTGATGAGAAGGGGCAAGCAGTAAATTACTCAGACAAAATAAGAATATGTGAAAGAGCATACAA
>JAAESS010000366.1 GCA_024229195.1 Flavobacteriales bacterium
GAGGTTTTTCTATTAGGCCAAGGCTTGCAGTCATACGACCTGTGGCAATTGGATGATGTGAATGTGCAGCTATTGGCTCGAAGTCAGCCAAGTGGTTTATCGCGTTTAAATTACAATTACGAAAATACTGTAGGAACAGATTTAGTGGTCAAAGGTGAATATCTCAAAGCCTCTGAAGGTCAGCAGCTGTTGCTAACAGGACCAGGAGACAGTGCGCTCGATTCCGTGCAGCTCAAGAGCTCAGAAAGTCAAAATTTCAAGCTGAAAACAGCGCTTCCTGTTTCCGGAAAATATGTTTATCATTTGATTGAAAAAGATAGCTTAGGAAATGTGGTTTCAAAAGATCCTTTGGCAGTCAATATAAAAGCCAAAAACAAATTGCATATTTTGATCATTAATCAATTTCCAAGTTTTGAAACCAAATATCTAAAAAACTTTTTGGCTGAAACGGGTCATGAATTAAGCGTAAGAAGCCAGGTAAGTAAAGATCGATTTAAATATGAGTTTTTCAATAGCAAGCAAAAAGGAAGAATTGATATCAACCAAAAGTCTTTGAATGAAATTGATCTATTGATCATTGATTTGAATTCCTTGAAACAGCTATCCAAAAGAAATCGGCAATTGATGCGTAAGGTTGTTTCTGAGCAAGGCCTGGGACTTTTTATTCAAGCTGATGAGAATGTTTATAGTTCAAGAATATCGCTTCTTGAATTTAACTTTCTCAAACAAAGCACTCAAGAAGTGAGTTTAATGAGCTCGCCGGAAAGCAGTCTTTCTAAATACCCTTTTGTTTTTAAGGATGACTTACTGCTGGAGTCAGTTCAGCTATCAAATGAAGGCATCGTTACAGCTTATAAAAGATTGGGAGCAGGAAGGGTCGGAACAACTGTGCTGCAAAACACATACGAGTTATTTTTAGATGGTAAAATCAGTGTTTATAACAGTTTATGGTCAAAAACACTCAGTATGATCAGTAAGCGAAGGTCGATGGGAACTGCCTGGAAATCCGATGTAATGTTTGCCTTTCAGGATGCTCCACTTGAATTTGAGATCACAACAGCAAAAGAAAACCCGATAGTGAAAAGTATTTCAGGTTTCTCGATTCCTATGGCTCAAGACATAAATATGAAAGACCATTGGAAGGGAACTACTTATCCGCGAAAAGAGGGTTGGAACAAACTATTGATGAACCATGACAGTACTGCTGTATTTGATTTTTATGTTCACGATACCTCGCATTGGACTTCATTGGTAACCGCAAAAACCATTATTGAAAACAAACGATATTTTCAACGCAAAGAGGGCATTGTTGAGACCAAGTCTTACAGGAAGCCAATCCAACCTTGGTGGTTTTTTCTGATGTTTTTACTTTCCATGTCTTATTTATGGCTGGAACCCAAATTATAGCTCACAAATCAGAAGAATTATTTTCTAAAATTTGATGATTTTAAAACCGCAATTATATACTATCTTTGCAAAAAATTTCAAGCGCCTTAAACAAATAAAACCTTTCTGTTTATAAGCTTCATTTAAAGCCATTTTATGCAAACAAAATTGATCTGTTCTGATATTGACGGAACCTTGTTAAATAAAGACCGTGAATTATCAACTAAGACCATTGAAGTGATCAAAGACATGACACCAATGCCGTTTATATTGATCTCGTCTAGAATGCCACAGGCCATGGAACATTTACAAGAGGAGTTGGATATTACGCATTTGCCACTGATTTGTTATAACGGAGGTTTGATTATCGATGGAGAAGAAATCGTTCATAGTACAGAGATCAATTTAGATATTACCAAAGCTTTGGTTGATTTTTGTTCAAACACCGAGATTCATAGTAGTTTATATCATGGAAGAGAATGGTATGTGCCAGGCATGGATTTCTGGGCCAACCGAGAAAGTAATAATACAAAAGTTATACCGGTAGCTCAGGCCCTGGATATAACACTTGAGAACTGGGAAATTGAAGAAAAAGGAGCTCATAAGATCATGTGTATGGGAGAACCTTCTGAATTAGATGCCTTGGTCAGTTTTATAGAAAACAATTACCACGATCAAATCATAGGATACAGATCAAAACCTACTTACCTTGAAATCTCACCTAAAAGTATTTCCAAGAAAACATCTTTAGAAACGCTGTTAGATCTTCAATATCCTGAACTCGGACTTCATAATGTGATGGCCTTTGGGGATAATTACAATGATATCGACATGCTCAGCGCTGTAGGAGTAGGAGTAGCGGTTGAAAATGCTATTTCTGAAGCGAAAGATGCCGCTGACCATAAAACCGTCTGTAATATTGATGATGGTGTTGCCTTGTTTTTGGAAGCGTATCATGCCTGAATGCAAAATTGCTTGAAATAGAAGTTTTAGAAAAGTGAATACTTCTCAAAGCAACAGTCAAAATTCCTTGATTAATATTCATAATTCAAAAATCTCCAATCTCCAATCTCCAATCCTCAAACCTTAACTGACGCCAGGTATTTTCAATCAAAAACTTACTCCGGACTGCTTGCTGGATTTGATAAATATCTATAAAAATCCTGGTCAAAATTCTTTTCATATATAAGCTTAAAATATTATTTTAAGAAAGCCATCAATTATAGATCTTGAACTTTATGATCAAATGGGACTCAGGATCAATAAACTAGTAGATCAAAAGAGATTTGATTATGGGAAGCACGCAATTGAAGTTGATTTTACTGAGTTAGGTCTTTCCCCAGGATTTTATTTTTAAAGATTATCAA
>JAAESS010000367.1 GCA_024229195.1 Flavobacteriales bacterium
CGCATCAACAAGATGTTCGACTTGACAAATACAGTTCGCGGTTTTAAAAATGAAGGTTGGGAAAATTACAGACAAATGTTGCTAAACAGTTATCCTCAACAAGATGCTGAAACAAACTTCAATCACGCTGCGAAACAAGCTTATATTGCATTTTCTCAGGCAATAAGTGCAGCAGCATTTGAAGGACTTGACAGTACTCCTTTAGAAGGATTTGATGCAAATGCCTTAGATGAGATCTTAAACCTTAAAGAGAAAGGTCTGAAAAGTTGTGTAATGCTTCCTGTCGGATATAGAGACGCAGAAAATGACTGGTTGGTGAATCTAAAAAAGGTGAGAAAAAGTAAAGAAGACCTGGTAACTGTAATTGACTAATTACATCTTAAATAAATCGACAGAAAGGCCTCAAGTATTAACTTTTGGCCTTTTTTATTTCTCCTCAAACAACAACCAAACTTCAGGATCGATGAGTATGTTATCGGGTTGTTGATCCATATCAAGTTTAAATGTATTTGATCTTTTATCAACATAAAAAGATTCGATTTGCATCTCCCCTTCAACTAGGATCCCAAATTCGACAGGAAATTTAAACAGACGATGTTTTTGTTCCTGTTTTAAAGAAATTGTTAGTTTTCCCTTGCTATATTTCCAGTTCCATTTCAATTCAGGATACCCTTTTACATATAACCATTGCTCAAAAAACTCTTCCAGATCTTGTCCTGAAACCTGTTCCATCACAGTCTGAAAATCCTCACTCATGGTATTTCCGTCTTTATAGGTCTTATAATACATCCGTATTCCTTGCCAAAAAACCTCATCTCCCAATCGATGCCTTAACATACTGAGTAACCAACCTCCCTTTTGATAGGAATTACGATTCAATACCTTTTTTGGATCCTTTATGGAATAATCAATAATTGGTGAAGGATTTTTTCGATAGTAGTCAATAACTTCCTGCCGATCTTTAATTGATTCTATCTTTCTCTTGTCGTTACCATCAACCGATTCCTGGTATAAAATGGCAAAATAAGTCGCAAAGCCTTCACTCAGCCAAACATGGTTCCAGCTGTTTTCAGTGGCAGAATTTCCAAACCATTGATGGGCAATCTCATGCGCCATTAATCCCTGTATTTTCTTTTTACCCGTTACCAGCCTCTCGTTGTATGAAATCGTTCCGGCATTCTCAAGACCGCCCCATGCTGTTTTTACCTGCATATTGGCTAATTTAGAATATGAATATGGGCCAATCTGATCAATAAAATATTTCAAAATTTTGGGAGCCTCCTGAAAATCATTAAATCCCTCCTCACTATTTTCCGGATAAACCCAAGCGCTCACCTCAATATCCTCAACAGTTCCCAGATCCTTAAAGGCAAAGTTTGTAACACCTATGGTCATAACTTTGGTAGCAACGGGCGCTGTCTCGCTGTAACTGGTCCGTTTATATCCATTTTCAAGATCAATTTCTTCTTTTTTAATTCCTGTAGCCACCACCTCATATTCATCAGGAGCAGTAATTCTAAATTCAATGGATGCCTTGTCATAAGGATGATCAACTGTAGGGAGCCAATACCTCGCTAGGTTTGGCCAATTATCCCCAAAAAATGAACGTTGACCGTAC
>JAAESS010000368.1 GCA_024229195.1 Flavobacteriales bacterium
GTTGGCAATAGAACCACCTGAAGTTAGATTTCCTACTGTTGATTCGGGATAACCAAAAATAGAGGACATCCATTTGATCAATTCATTTTCCATTGTGATTCCTCCGGGGGAAGCGAAATACATACCTGCATATTCATTGCTCACATCTACCATCATATCGGCTAGAGAGGAACTGAAAATCCCACCACCCGGAACATAACCCAAATGTCCACCTGAAGCAGCATTGATTCCTTTTCCTGAAACCTCTTTATTGAAAATGTCAATAATTTCAGGAAGTTCCTTTGTTTTATCTTCTATTTTAAATAGTAGCTCATTTACGCTTGACTGATGGTAAGCCTTTTTAATATCCAGCGAATTGATAAACTCATTTGCAAAGTTTCTGACAAGATTAAAATAGTTGTCCCGGTTTGCCTCTGTAGGTTCAAGCTCTTGAGAGATGAGCTGAAGTTGTTCAATTTTATCAATAAATTCCTGCATTATATAACAATTATATGCTTTATGTAAACTTAATTGATTTATGGTTTACTTCCAAGGTTTGGATTAATTTGATTTCTCCGAGATGAACCTATATTTCAATATGTAAACCAAAGAACAAGGATCTTTGTAATATAGTTACAAATCAAAATAAATTATTAAAAATATGTTATAAAATGAAATCAAAAATAACATTTAAGAATATAAAATGAAATAAATAATTCATATTTGCAGCATATTAAACATTAAATAAAAAGAGATGTGTGGAATTGTATGTGCATTTGATTTAAAAGAGAAAGCAGAAGTCTTAAGACCTCAGTTGTTAGAGATGTCAAAAAAGATCCGTCACCGCGGACCGGATTGGAGTGGAATATATAGTAATGATAAGGCAATTCTTGCGCATGAACGACTTGCGATCGTTGATCCTGCATCAGGAAAGCAGCCCCTTTTTAGTGAGGATAAGAAATTGATTTTAGCAGCTAACGGAGAAATTTATAACCATCAGGAATTAAGGAAACAATTTGAGGGTTCCTACAATTTTCAAACAGACTCTGATTGCGAGGTAATTTTAGCTCTATATCAGAAAAAGGGAGAAGATTTTGTTGATGAAATGAATGGAATCTTTGGTTTTGCCATATATGATGCTGAGAACGATGAGTACTTTATTGCGAGAGATCATATGGGGATCATTCCATTGTATATTGGTTGGGATGCTAACGGGACTTTCTATGTAGCTTCTGAGCTGAAAGCACTCGAAGGAGTTTGTACTAAAATTGAATTATTCCCTCCGGGTCACTATTTGTCAAGTAAAGACGGAGAATTGACCAAATGGTATAACAGAGATTGGTCAGAATTTGATGCTGTAAAGGAAAACCAAACAAGTATTGATGAATTACATGATGCTTTAGAAGCAGCAGTTCACAGGCAATTGATGAGTGATGTGCCTTATGGTGTTTTACTTTCAGGTGGACTAGATTCTTCGGTAACTTCTGCTTTGGCTAAAAAATATGCAGACAAACGAGTAGAGTCTGGAGATACGCAAGAAGCATGGTGGCCTCGTCTACACTCTTTTTCAGTAGGTCTGGAAGGTTCACCGGATCTTGCTGCAGCACAAAAAGTTGCAGATCATATCGGTACAGTGCATCATGAGATCAAGTTTACGATTCAAGAGGGGCTTGACGCAATTAAAGATGTTATCTATAACCTGGAGACCTATGATATTACCACAATCAGAGCTTCTACACCGATGTATTTAATGGCAAGAGTTATTAAATCAATGGGGGTAAAAATGGTACTTTCAGGAGAAGGAGCAGACGAACTGTTTGGGGGTTATTTGTATTTTCACAAAGCACCCAGTGCTGAGGAATTTCATAAGGAGACCGTGAGAAAATTAGATAAACTTCATATGTATGATTGTTTGAGAGCAAACAAATCATTGGCAGCATGGGGTATTGAAGGACGTGTTCCGTTTTTAGATAAGGAATTTATGGACGTTGCGATGCGAATAAATCCTGAGGATAAAATGATCAATGGTGAACGTATGGAGAAATGGGTGATCAGAAAGGCATTTGAACAATACCTTCCGGAAAGTGTTGCATGGAGACAAAAAGAACAGTTTTCTGATGGAGTAGGGTATAGTTGGATCGATACCTTGAAAGAAGTTGTTGAGCAGGAAGTTTCAGATGAGCAACTTGCCAATGCTAAATACAAGTTTCCTATACAGACACCTACTTCTAAGGAGGAATTCTATTACAGAAGTATTTTTGCACAACATTTTCCTTCTGATACAGCGGCACTTTGTGTGCCACAGGAAGCTTCTGTTGCCTGTAGCACAAAAATTGCACTTGAGTGGGATGAAAGTTTTAAGAACATGAATGATCCTTCAGGTAGGGCTGTTGCCAATGTACATGAAGAAGCCTATGAAAATGAGGAGGCTCTCTCTAAATAAATTTAGAATTCAATCATAAGTCCTATTGAAGGCAAAACTGTTCCAGTTGTATTTTCTATTTCTTTTACAAGATAACGGCTTGGATCAGCAGGGTTTTCAATAGGATTTCCATTCTCATCTCTTACGACGTCAAGGATTGGTTTGGTTTCTGTTTGGAAATTATAGACATTTTGGATATCCAAATACGCATTAAGCGCCCATTTTTTGAAAAACCATCTTTTGTCAACTCTTAGGTCAAGGCCGTGTGAGTTGGTATTTCTTTCAGTATTTAAAAGATCCCAGTCATTAACACCGCTGTTGGTTACGTCCCAGATATCTTTTCTGGAAGACTCTTCAATGTCATATGGCGTATAGGGTGACCCTCCTAAAAATCTAAATTTAGCCCCAATCTCCCAGTTCTTTCTTAATTTTTTACCTGCAGTAATATTAAGAACGTGTCTATTGTCCCAAGAAGAAGCTACATATTCTCCGTTTTTATCTTCAAATTCACTTCTTACAAATGTATAAGAGATCAAACCATATACAGAAGAGCTCAGTTTTTGCTGAAGAAAAAATTCAACACCATAACTTCTTCCTTTAGAAATTGAAACTGCAGGTTCATTACCAATTACACCAAAGTCACCACCTAAATTGGCTAGTGATATACTGTCATTGGTCAAGAAAGGGTAGTCATCATATTTTTTATAGAAAGCTTCTACAGTAATTTTTGAATATTTAGTGGGATTGTATTGCACTCCACCAACAATATGATCGCTCTGGATATATGTAATACCATTTTCTTTGTTGACCAAATTGTCATCATTATCTCTGTACCCCATCACCGTGTATGCAGGAAGCTGGTAATAACGGCCCAAGTTGAAACTAGCCGAAAATTTCTCCGTAAACTGATAGGATGCCGAAAAACGAGGTGACAACTGATCAAACAAATTTGACATTTCATCGGAATAGCTATTTGCATCTGTTCTCAATCCTAAAGAAAGGGATAAGCGCTCACTGAATACGGACTTGCTTACGTGGGTGAATAGTGAATACTTTTGCATAGAGAATTCAGAGTCAAAATCAATGATTTGAACCTCTCCGTTGATTGCTTTTTTATTGAAAGTAGAATTCTTGTAGGTAACTTGCTCAAAACCTGCACCTATATTCCAGTTCCAACCATTCATCCTTTTTGTACTTTCAACCCTCAACTTATTTTCAATTTCTTCTGAATTATAGTCGTAGAGTAACTCATCAGGATCTTCAATATTATCTTTGTATTTAATCGCACTGTTATTCAGATGATTTCGACTGACTACCACGTTTTGATAACTGTTTTTTGAAAAATGTTTCCAATTGGCACCAATCGTATAATTCCACTGGTCATTTACCGGTAGATTACCAAGAATATAATTGTTTCGATCAATGGTTTCCTGATCTGTCTCACCTTCATTTACATCTTTGTTGAGCTCAAAATTATCAATCGCACCGAGACCTACAATGGTCAATTGATCCTTTTCGCCAAACTCAAAAAAGTGTTTGTATTGAAAATCATTATACGTAGGTAAGAATGGTAATTTCAAAGCCTGAAATAAAAATTGAAGATAGGATCTTCTTGCAGAAAGAATAAAAGAAGAATTCTTACCTGTTGGTCCGTTTAAAGTTAAGCCAATGTCACTTGAGCCTAACATAAAACTCCCACCTAATTTCTCTCTGTTACCGGTAATTTGCTGAAATTCCATTACTGAACTCAAGGTGTTTCCTCGGTTAGCCGGAAAAGCTCCTGAGTAGAAGTCAACATCGCGGATAAAATTCACATTGATCATTCCTACAGGACCTCCGGATGATCCTTGTGTAGCAAAGTGATTGATATTAGGAATTTCGATACCATCTAAGTAAAATCTATTTTCATTTGGGGCACCACCTCTTACAATAATATCGTTTCTAAAAGATACCGTTGTTGCAACTCCGGGAAGGATCTGTATTACTTTTGATATATCCCTGTTTGCTCCGGGGTTTCTGTAAATCTCTGTTGCTCCAATGGTTTGTTTGCTCAAGGGGCTTTCCGCTGATTTTTCAATTCGGTTGGTTTGAATAACTATTTGGTCTAAGAGTGCACTTTCTTCAGTTAATGCAATATCGATGTCAGTAGTGTTGGCAGACCCGATACTTATTTCATAAATATAGGTGGTTTTAAACCCTACAAAACTACAGGTCAGGTTATAAATTCCTGGTTTGAGGTTGTCGATAACATAGCGTCCGTTTTCGTCGGAGGTCGTTCCTATTTGTGTGCTGTCAAGCACAATATTGGCAAAAGGGATGCTCTCGTTGTTGATTTCATTGTATATACGGCCTTGAATCGAACCGGTTTGTGCGAATAAGTTTCCGGCTGTAATTAATGCAATGATAAGTAATATGTTTATTTTGGAAAACACAGTAATAAATTTTAATAAAGTTAAAAAAGAATTGATAAATAGCGCAACCATTTTTAAGAAGAATGGACCGATGATTACAATAACCACCGATCCACGCATCCAAAATAAATCAAACTATCAAGAAATGATTTTTTTGATTCTCTTTCACTATAGATTAGGAAGGAGAACTTTGTCTATAACATGAATAACACCATTGCTTCCATGTACATTTACTTCAATAACATTAGCAGGATCATCTGTTTTGTCCTCTATTGTTATGGCTTCGCCGTTGATACTTGCCACTTTAAGGGTTTGTGTGTTCAAAGTAGGAACTACTTGCCCTTCGACTAAGTTATAACTAAACACTCTTGCTCCTACAGCATGATAGGTCAAAATTGTACTGATTTGTGCTTCATCCAAAGTTGGAATAACCTCTGAGATTTCTTCGAAGGCATCATCAGTTGGAGCGAAAACAGTTACGTTTTCAGCATCAATTAGGGCTTGAGTAATACCAGCATAGGCATCAGAAGCCAAAAGACTAGTTAGGACAGTGAATTCTGACGCTTCACCTTGATCAGCTAAAGCCAATGCTATTTCAACTACATTTGGTGCTGGAGGAACTAAAGTTCTATCGATAACGTGAATTACCCCGTTACTTTTTTCTATGTCAACCGCTTTGATTTCAGTTAAACCGTTAATCAATACTCTTTGTTGATTTAAATATCCTAAATAGAGGTTTGCTCCGTTCAACGTTGCAGCAATTCCGCTTGCAGGTAAATCAGCAGATTTTACAATTGCACCTAGCACATGATATGTTAATATTGGGGTTAAGTCTTCTTTTTCTAATCCGTCTAAAGAAGTAATTCCAGCGGCTACGAAACCAGCATTATCCGGTGCAAAAACAGTTAAGTTGTCTGCAGTAGCAACTGTTTCTAATAATTCAGCTTTTCTCAGGGCTGCATTTAAAATTGTAAAGTCTTTATTGAACTGAACAACTTCTGCAATCGTACCTACTGAGTAAGCGATATAACTTGGTAATAATACGGCATCCACTACATGAGCAACTCCATTCACAGCTTTCAAGTCTGCTGCAGTTACATTTGCATTGTTAATTTTGACACCATCAGTTAAATCAACTGTTACAAATTCATATTCTGGACCTCCTGGTATTCCTGGAAGTAATGTATTCACATCTCCGTTTGATAATTGGTCAGACGTCACAGCACCTCCTAAGATATGGTAGGTAACAATTTCGTTTAGTGTTTCTACAGGCATGTCGTCAATACTTGTCATTCCGAGCGCTGCAAGAACACCTTCGAATGCTGCATTAGTTGGAGCAAAAACTGTTAAATTTTGGGTTGGATCATTAGCCGCTGCAAGCAAACCTGCTAGTTCAGGTTTAGCCAAAGCACTTAATAGTATGGTATGATCTGGACTTCCCGCAACAATTTGGGCTAGTGTTTGAGCATAAAAATCTTCTGGGATCAAAACCTCATCAATAACATGTATAACACCGTTTGAAGCCAAAACATCAGCAGTTGTTACATTTGCAGTTCCGTTAATTGTTACACCACCAGAATTAACAACAGATAATGATTGTCCTGATAATAAAGTTTGAACGCTTCCATTAAGAACGTCAGAGGTTAGCTCTGCCGATGCAACGTGATACGTTAATAAGGCCGTTAACAGTGACGGCGTTGAAATAATGTCATTTACGATGTCTGGATCTAATTTCGCAAAAGCCGCATTTGACGGGGCGAAAACTGTAAAAGGTCCTGGTCCAGATAAGGCTTCAGTTAAATTTGCCGCTACCAAAGCATCAACAAGTGTGCTAAGATCTGGCGTAGCTTGAGCGATTTGTACGATGTTACTATCGCTTGTTCCGTTGTTGTCGTCATCGTCGCTACAGCTAACGATGAAAAGTGGTATGGCCAGAAACATCATAGCCATCGTAATTTTTTTTAAGTAATTCATTTGGATAAAAGTTTTCATTGTTTAATAATTTAGTTATAAAAGTTAGACAAATATAAAGTAAAAAATAATTACTGTCCAAGAAA
>JAAESS010000369.1 GCA_024229195.1 Flavobacteriales bacterium
CGTTCTTTTAAGACTCTGATAGCTGCTTTATCCATGTCTTCATCTTTGTAAATAAAACCACCAGGGAGAGCCCAAAAGCTCCCTTTTATCTTCCATTTAAGCGCTAAAATTTTAAGCTCTTGGTCCTGAAACCCAAAGATAACACAATCAACTGACTGCCCGGCGACGAACTGGTCAACATCAAATTCAGTAATGATTGATAAATCTTTTTCTTTCATGATGACAAATATATAAAAAAAATATTGTGTCATTTGTACACAATAAATATATTTTTAATACTTTTGACTATCTAAAGTCATAGCAGATCATGAAAAAAATATTTAAAATCACCGGAATTGTTTTGGGTGTCGTTTTGATCTTACTCATCATCGCTGGTATCATTGGATACAGCAGAATGTCGAGTAAGGCAAAAGATACTTATGCAAGACTTGGAGACAGAGCGCCGGAATTGACTATCAATGATTTTATTTATAGAGATTTAAATAAAAATGGAAAGCTTGATGTTTATGAAGATTCAAGATTATCCATTGAAGCGCGTGTTGAAGATCTAGTTTCTCAGATGACATTGGAAGAAAAAGCGGGAAGCATGTTTATTACAATGATCGGAATGACACCTGATGGTGATCCCCTTGATAAACCCTTTCTCACCTCGAATCCTATCGATATCATGATGACCTTTATGATGGATTCCAATGCAGAAATGCTGGTCGATAAGAAAATGAATAGCTTTAATATTTTACAATCAAATTCTGCAAGGGTTCTTGCCCGATATAACAATCAAATCCAGCTCATAAGCGAAAGGTCTAGATTGGGAATTCCTGTTACAATTGCTTCTGACCCTAGACATGGCGCAGAAAATAATCCGGGAGCAGCTCTGAGTACACCAACCTTTTCTCAATGGCCTACCTCTCTAGGACTCGCCGCAACAAGGGATACTATTTTGGTGAGAGAATTTGGTAATATTGCCAGACAAGAATATTTGGCAACCGGAATCAGATTGGCCCTTCACCCAATGGCTGATTTGGCCACAGAACCAAGATGGGGACGTTCAAATGGTACTTTTGGGGAGGATGCTGAACTATCAGCAATGATGACCAAAGCATACGTACTCGGATTTCAGGGAGATTCTTTAGGATCTGAAAGTGTCGCTTGTATGACCAAGCATTTTTCAGGAGGAGGTCCGCAGGAAAATGGAGAAGATGCCCACTTTCCTTATGGTAAAAATCAGGTGTATCCGGGAAATAATTTTGACTATCACTTAATTCCATTCGAAAAAGGTGCCTTTCCTGCTAATACAGCCCAAATCATGCCTTATTATGGAATTCCGGTAGACCAAACAGACGAAAATGTTGCTTTTGCTTATAACAGAGCAATTATTACAACACTACTGAGAGAAAAATATGGCTTTGATGGAGTGATTTGCACTGATTGGAATATTGTCAATGGAACTGCTGTTGGTGATGCACGTGCCTGGGGTGTAGAAGATCTGAGCCCACTTGAAAGAACAAAAAAAGTTATTGATGCGGGTTGTGACCAATTTGGTGGTGAAAGTAGTCCTGAATTGATTATTAAGTTGGTAAAAACAGATCAAATGACAGAAACCAGAATTGATCAATCGGTAAAACGAATTATGCGGGATAAATTCAGACTGGGTCTTTTTGACGACCCATATGTGGATGAGGATAAAGCAGATCAAATTGCAGGAAAAGAAGCTTTTAGAAAGCTTGGAAGATTAGCTCAGGCAAAATCAACAGTATTGTTGAAGAATGAATTACTTCCTCTGAAAAAAGGAACTAAAATATATGCTGAAGGTATCACAAGTAATGAGATTTATGCTGCTTATGGCGATATGGTTTCCGATCCTATGGAAGCTGATGTGATCTTAAAGAGGATAGAAACGCCTTACGATGAGAGAGATGATTATTTTTTGGAAAGTTTTTTTCATCAGGGAAGATTATATTACGATGATGAAGAGAAAAAAGGAATTCTGGATTTGATCTCAAAAAAGCCGTCGATTGTTGTTGTGAATTTGGATCGTGCGGCAATCTTAACTGAGATTTCAAAAGAGAGCGGTGCTTTATTGGCTGATTTTGGACTCTCAGATGAGGTGTTAAGTCAAATACTTTTTGGAGAACTGGAACCTGAAGGAAAACTCCCTTTTGAATTACCTTCAACATGGGAAGCAGTAGAGAATCAAAAAGAAGATGTTCCTTATGATTCCAAAGATCCTTTATACGGATATGGATATGGGCTGACCTATGATCTTGCGAATCTCGGTTCCGTGAGTATGAGAACTAAATGAGAATGATAATTTTTTATATAGCTATGGAAGAAGAATAAGTTTTAAGTATTTAAATTGATTGTTTAAAGCTAGATTAGATTGAAAAATACAGGTCCTAAAAGTCCTGTATTTTTTTTGTTAAATATTGTGATAATTACTTGAATTCAAGTAATTTTCCATCTTGAAATAAATTTAATTTTAAATACTGGTAATGAAAAAACTATCGAAAACTATTTTGATCATGCTGCTCTTTATGAGCGTAATGGTAAGTGCACAAAATCAAATAATTCCAGCTCCAAGATCATATGAAGCCACGCAAGGTGAACTGGTCATAGAAGGTAGTTTAGACATCATTTTAATGTCAG
>JAAESS010000370.1 GCA_024229195.1 Flavobacteriales bacterium
CCCTACTCTTTGCCGGCTTTTACCGGCGCTTTCGGCCTGTCCCCTATTTTTTTCGGGCGTGCCGCGGCGTAGTCACGCTTTTAGCGCGACGAAGACGGGAACCTTTGAACCTTTGATAAGATAGCTTGACCCCATACAAACCACATTGATGTGAATAAAACTTGATAATAAAGCAGACAAATTATATATTTCATTTGTTTAGGAGGCAAAAATGAAAAAGAACTACCAAAACGGATAAAATACCTCAGTAAAACTAGAGCATATAAATTATTTCCATCCAAAAAATTATCTCAGATAGATGACTTTTCAAAATACAATTTTCACCCTCATTTGAAAAAAAAAGGTGAATTGTATAACAAATATATGCGTGTTAGAAATGAAAAATATTTAAATTGGGCCATTCATAACATGCTTTACTGGAAAAATAAATCAAGTGAGCTGGATCTGATACAGATACATGGTACACGTGATGAGATCTTTCCCATCAAATACATTGAAGATTGCGTTCCTATTGAAGGTGGAACTCATGCGATGATCATTGTAAAGGCAAAAAAAATAAGTGTAATAATTGAGAATCTCTTAAAAAATGATACTTGAACAAACAACCATAAATGATGTTATTCTGTTAAGTCCTCGAGTCTATGAAGATGATAGAGGTTATTTTATGGAGTCTTATAATCAAAAAAAAGTCGAAAAATTAATCAAGGATACATTTGTTCAGGATAATGAATCACTTTCTGATAAAAATGTATTACGAGGGCTGCATTTACAACTTCCTCCTCATGCTCAGGCAAAACTGATCAGGGTGATCAAAGGAAGTATTTTAGACGTAGCTGTTGACTTAAGAAAAAATTCCACCACTTACGGAAAGCATTTTAAACACATACTCAGTGGCGAGAATAAAAAGCAATTATATATCCCGCAAGGTTTTGCTCATGGTTTTTTAAGTCTTGAAAACGGCACCATTTTAAATTATAAATGCTCTGACTATTATCATGCTGAATGTGAACAGTCTATTGCCTGGAATGATCCTGACTTAGCTATAGATTGGGGCATCCCTAAGCCTATTTTAGCAGTAAAGGACCAACAAGCCGAAAATTTTGTTACATTTGAAAATCCCTTTTAATTTTAAAAATCCTTTTCCATGAACAGATTCTATCGATTCATTGTACTAACCAGTATCATTATCATCGCTGTTTTTTTTATCAATGCCGTAACAACAGAAAACAACTCGACAACTGAAAATGGATTCCGCGTTGACAGTTCAGGCGTAGAAGCTTACAATTATAAGATAAAAGCACTCAAAATTCCTGAAGACCTCAGCTTTGCCGGCGAAAAAGTTCAGATCAATAAAACTGATATAAGAGAAAGGATCGACAGAGAATTATTGGTCAATACCTACTGGCAGTCTAATGCCTTATTATGGTTCAAAAGAACGAATAAATACTTTCCTGTTATAGAACCTATCCTCAAGGAAAAAGGAGTTCCGGATGATTTTAAATATTTATCTGTGATAGAGAGTGACCTTAGAAATGTGAGTTCACCTGCAGGTGCAAGAGGAATGTGGCAGATGCTTAAAGATGCAGGTAGAGAAAATGGATTGGAAATTAATGATAATGTGGATGAAAGATACCATTTGGAAAAAGCAACAAAAGCTGCTTGTGATTATCTGATAGAAGCCAAGGAACGACTTGGAAACTGGACCCTGGCGGCCGCAGCTTATCATGCGGGCAACTACGGCATAGAGAAAAGACTGAAAGAACAAATGGTCGATAGTTATTATGATGTTCTCGCGGGTGAGAATACAGAACGCTATGTTCCTCGGATCGTTGCAGCTAAAGAAATTCTCAGTAATCCTGAAAAATATGGATTTGAATTTGATAAAGATGATCTTTATGAACTTGGACCCACCTATGTTGTGCAAGTAGATACTGCAATCACAAATATTGCTGATTTTGCGAAAAAATTCGATACCAACTACAAGGAATTGAAAATGTATAATCCTTGGTTAAGGCAGAATAAATTAAATAATAAATCTCGAAAATTATACGAAATTAAGATCCCTGAATAAGTAGCAAAAAGGATATTTACTGATTTCCTTAATGCTATTTGACCGCGATCAAATTTTTCGATCAGCCAAAGTACTGCATGCATCATTGTATTCAGCAACGATCTCTTGAACGATCTTTGCTGCAGGTTTGATTTCGTCGATAAGCCCCGCTACCTGTCCAATTTCCAACTCACCATTTTCAAGATCTCCTTCAAACATTCCTTTTTTTGCTCGGCCTCTGCCCAATAACTCCTGCAATTCAGACTTTTCTGCCTGTTGCTGATACAATTCCTGTACTCTTTGATAAAATTCATTTTTTATGAGTCGGACGGGTGTCAATTCTTTTAAGGTCAAATGTGTATCTCCATCCTGTGTTTTGACGACTTCCTCCTTAAAGTTGTTATGAGCTGAAGATTCCACACTCGCAACAAATCTGCTACCAATTTGAACCCCTTCCGCTCCTAGAATAAGTGCTGCAAGCATTCCTTTCCCATTAGCGATGCCGCCTGCTGCGATAACCGGTATAGCAACTTTTTCGCTGACCATGGGAATAAGGGTAAACGTAGTGGTCTCTTCCCTCCCATTATGACCACCCGCTTCAAATCCTTCAGCTACAATGGCGTCAACTCCGGCTTCCTGAGATTTTAAAGCAAATTTCACACTACTGACCACGTGCACAACGGTGATTCCATGATCTTTTAAAAACTTTGTGTATAATTTTGGATTACCGGCTGAGGTAAAAACTATCTTGACATTTTCCTCAAGGATAATTTCTAATATTTCTTTTAGATCAGGATAAAACAATGGGATATTGACACCAAATGGTTTACTGGTGGCTTTTTTACATTTCTGGATGTGTTCACGCAGTACATCCGGGTACATAGACCCGGCACCGATTAGGCCTAAGCCACCGGCATTACTTACAGCAGCAGCTAATTTATAGCCACTTACCCAAACCATACCCGCCTGAATAATAGGATACTTAATTTTAAAAAGATCTGTGATTCTCTTATTTTCAGTTTTCATTCCCTATAAAATTATACCGTATAAATTTAATTGCTTTTCTTCAATTTCTGAATGTTTATCTTAGTAAATTAAAGAACTGGATCAGTATATGTCAAAGGATCAAAAAAGTGCAGCTTCCTTCAAAACTATTCTCTACACGACTTTAGCGCTTTTGGCATTTGCGGCAAATTCTGTGATCTGCCGTTACGCACTCAAGGATCATGCGATAGATCCGGGAATGTTCACGACTATTCGCCTAATATCAGGAGCTTTGATTCTCGTGATATTGGTATTTGTTTCAAAAGAAAGAAGAAAAGAAAAATCAAAAGGTTCCTGGGTATCCGCTGCCATGCTCTTTCTATATGCTGCCGCTTTTTCTTTTGCCTATGTTTCACTGGAAACCGGGATTGGCGCCTTGATAATTTTTGGAGTAGTACAAATTACAATGATCAGCTCTTCAATTATTTCGGGATACAAATTGAGTCTTATAGAATGGTTAGGTATAATTCTGGCTTTATCAGGATTCCTGTATTTATTATTACCTGGAGCATCGGCTCCTTCCTTGACAGGTTTCCTTCTCATGACTTTGTCAGGTATCGCATGGGGTATTTATTCCTTAAGAGGAAAAAAATCAAAGCACCCATTGGTAGATACTGCCTATAATTTTTTAAGATCAATTCCCTTTTTGATCCTGATATTATATTTTCTAGCTCAGGAAAGTAACTTTACAACTGAAGGCGTTTTACTCGCCCTTCTGTCCGGAATAGTCACCTCAGGTTTAGGCTATACCATATGGTATCTCGCCTTAAGAGATTTGAACTCGATCCAAGCCGCCATAGTTCAACTTTTGGTTCCTGTCTTGGCAGCAATTGGCGGTGTTATATTTATTGGTGAAATCATCAGTTTCAGGCTAACGGCTTCATCTTTAATGATCTTGGGGGGAATCTTATTATTGATTCTCAAAAAAATTCCTAAAAAGGATGGAAATACTTCAAGATAATCTTGAACTATCTATAAAAGATTTTACAAATAATTCAGAGGATCAGCCTAACTTATCACTCCTGAGCCAAGCAATTCATCCTCTTGATACCAGGCAACAAACTGACCTTCGGTTATTGCTGATTGCGCATTTTCAAAAGATACATACAATCCATCTTCAGCCCTGTAAAGTGTCGCTTTTTCCAGAGGCTGACGGTATCTAATTCTGGCCATCACTTCCATCTCCTCACCTACATTAAGTGCAAGATCTTCTCTGATCCAATGAATTTCATCCTCTTTGACGAACAATACATTTCTGTATAATCCTTTGTGCAATTTACCTTCTCCTGTATAAATGATGTTCTCTTTCACATCCGTATCGATCACAAATAAGGGTTCAACCGTGCCTCCAACTGCAAGACCTTTTCGTTGACCTTTGGTAAAATAGTGTGCCCC
>JAAESS010000371.1 GCA_024229195.1 Flavobacteriales bacterium
AAAAACCTCTGATTTTCATCAGAGGTTTTTTATATATGATCTATTTTAAATTATAGCATAAAAATCCTCTGCATCCGAAAACGCATCATCATTTTTACCATATTTAAATTGTTGTTCTTCATTTATTATGAGGGCAAATATAAAAATTAATTTTAAATTTCAAAGCCGAGCTCCTTTTTGTCTGTCTGAAATAAGGGAAATCATTCTAAATCGTATCGTTTATTTTTCTGATAGTCATTTTGTATAAATCCCTGTTAATTCATTGTAAACCGGACAAAAACAAGAGACAATAGTGTGAACACAAAAGATGTTTTTCTGATTATAAAAATTTATTTATTAAAACATGGATCTCATAATTTTAAATTTACTTAAATTTGCAGTCTATAATCCAGAGGAAAAATTTGAACTGATTGCAACCTCCTAAAAAAAATGCTAAAGCAGTACGTCTACTTTAGCTTCATAGGTCTTCATTTCAGTTTTCTCGTCAAAATCGACAATATGTCTTATTTATTTACTTCTGAATCGGTATCAGAAGGACATCCTGATAAAGTTGCTGATCAAATATCTGATAACCTGTTGGACAATTTTTTAGCATTTGATCCACATGCAAAAGTTGCCTGTGAAACCATGGTTACCACAGGACAGGTGATACTGGCAGGCGAAGTGAAAACCACCACATATATTGATGCACCTAAAATTGCCAGAGAAACCATCAAAAAAATTGGTTATACCAAAGGTGAATATAAATTTGAAGGGGAGAGTTGTGGTGTTATTTCATTGATCCACGAACAATCTCAAGATATCAATCAGGGTGTTGACCGAGGGGAAGATGAAGAACAAGGTGCCGGAGACCAGGGAATGATGTTTGGCTATGCAACGAATGAAACGGCTAATTTTATGCCTTTGGCTTTGGATCTTAGTCACAGATTACTGAGAGAATTGGCTGTTATCAGACGAGAAAATTCTGATATCAAATATTTAAGGCCTGATGCCAAAAGTCAGGTGACCATTGAATATTCAGATGCAGGTGTTCCTCAACGAATCGATACGATCGTGCTTTCAACCCAACATGATGAATTTGATGAAGATGAACAAATGCTTGAGAAAATCAAAAATGACATTATTGGAATTTTGATCCCAAGAGTAGTTGCAGACCTTCCGGAAAGCATTCAGGTTTTATTTAATGATCAGATCAAATACCATATCAATCCAACTGGAAAATTTGTAATAGGTGGACCTCATGGAGATACTGGTTTGACAGGAAGAAAGATCATTGTAGATACTTATGGTGGAAAAGGAGCTCATGGTGGTGGTGCCTTTAGCGGAAAAGACCCAAGTAAGGTTGACAGATCAGCTGCTTATGCGTCTAGACATATTGCTAAGAATATGGTGGCTGCCGGCGTATGTGATCAGGTTTTGGTGCAGGTTTCTTATGCAATTGGTGTTGCTGAGCCAACTTCCATCAATGTTGAAACATACCAATCTTCCAAAATTGATAAAACTGACGGTGAAATTTCAAGGATCATCGAAAACTTATTCGATATGAGACCCGCTGCCATTGAGAAAAGCCTCAAACTTCGAAATCCTATTTATGGTGAGACTGCTGCATATGGTCATATGGGAAGGAATCCCAGAACGGTCACAAAGAAATTTTCTTCTCCTTATTCAGGTGAAAAATCTCTTGAAGTTGAATTATTTACCTGGGAAAAGCTTGATTATGTTGATAAAATAAAAAAGGCTTTTGATCTTTAAATCAATCTGAATAGAATATACCAAAGGATGTAAAGGTCCTCAAAATTATAAATCAAAGTTTGAAGCTGATGAAAAGATTGTTTTTGCTACTCTTGTGCTTACCTGTTTTCGTGTTGAATGCCCAGAATCTTACAACTGAATTCAAGGCAAAACATGCACTTGAAGCTGAGACATTTGTTGGTGTTGATGAATTTCAAAATATGTATTACATCAACAATAATATTTTGTACAAAAAGACGGCCAAAAAAACCTTTTCCTACAGTAATATTGAGTTGGGTAAACTCAGTATGGTAAATGTACAGAATCCATTTAAGGTGATTTTATTTTATGTTGATTTTAATGCTGCGATCATCCTGGATAATAACCTGAATGAGTTGACTCAAACAATGGATTTCACCAAAGAAACCAAGGTTGATAATGTTTCATTTGTAACTTCTGCATCTCAAAATAATCTCTGGTTATTTGCCGGTGACAATAAACTCCATTTATATGACTACCAGATGCTGAAGGAAATTTTCCAAACCCAGGCCATTACTTTTTATAACCGGAGTTTTATTCCTATAAACATAGTGAGCACCTATAAAAATATCTGGATACTTTCAGAAAACGGGGTTTTGGAGTTCAATGAATACGGCATATTCATCAAAGGACATAATATCAAGGGGGCTGATCAGATTTTTCCTTTCCAAAAAGGATTTATCTATTCAATTAATGGGTCTTATTTTTACAATGACCTCATAAAGACCTTTCCGATGGAATTAGATCATGAGGGCTCAGTGCTATCAACATACATAAATAGTTCGAATATTTTCCTTTATGACGGCAGTCATGTGTATGAATACCAAATAAAGCGTTGAAAATTTCCATAAAGAAAGGATATAAGCTATATTTTTTTTAATTTCGCTATCCATTACCATTCACTAAAACCAAACAACTAGACCCATGCATATTGCGATAGCCGGAAATATTGGAGCAGGAAAAACAACATTGACAAGTTTATTGGCTAAACATTATAAATGGGAACCTCATTTTGAGTCAGTTGCAGAGAATCCTTACCTGGATGATTTTTACGGTTCTATGGAGCGTTGGTCATTTAATTTACAAATCTATTTTTTAAATAGTCGATTTCGTCAAATTCTTGAGATCCGCGAAAGTGGAAAAAATATTATTCAAGACAGGACCATCTATGAGGATGCCCATATTTTTGCGCCTAACCTGCATGCAATGGGACTAATGACCAATAGAGATTTTGGCAATTACGAAACGCTATTCGATTTGATGGAGCGCTTGGTTTCTCCACCTGATCTTCTTATTTATTTAAGGGCAAGTATTCCTACCCTTGTGGGTCAGATTCATAAACGTGGTAGAGATTTTGAGAATACGATCAGTATTGATTATTTGAGTCGTTTAAATGAACGATATGAAGCCTGGATCAGTAAGTATAAGAAAGGAAAACTTCTTATCATCGATATTGATAATCTAAACATTGTTGATAGTCCTGAAGATCTTGGATCGATCATCGATCGGATTGATGCACAGATCCATGGTCTATTTTAATTTCATGATTATAAACCGAGCACCACGGAGCTGAGAACTGCACATGTGAGTACCCCAGGGACGAACGGCTCGAAAGTGAATCTTTCAAAAAAACTTGAATAAAAAACAAAAAAAAACTCTCAAGAAATTGAGAGTTTTTTTTTAATTTTTAAATAAATTATTTTACGTTGTCCATTACATCACCCTTTAGAGTAGAGTAATTGATTTTAAGAGCATTGATATTTCTCAACTCTTCTTTGATATCTGTAACAGTTCCTACGTTAGTTTCAATATCAGCTTTAATTGATGTCGTTAAAAGAGGAATCTCATCTTCAGGATGTGTTTCTCTTTCTGCAAAAATAAAATACTTTACATCTTTTACATCTGCTATTCGATCATTCAATTGGATCTTATCTCCATTTTGATCTTTTACCTTTCCTACATAAATATAGCTCACCAAACTTTTTCGCTCCAGCTTTTTAATTTCTGTTGCTTTTGGCAGAGTAGGTTTTTTGATCTTCAATTCTGTCTCACGCATTACTGTTGTAACCATGAAAAAGAACAAGAGCATAAATACAATATCGGGTAAAGATGCTGTTGATATACCCGGCATTCCTTTTTTCTTCTTTTTAAACTTCGACATAAGAAATTATTTTGTTGGTTCTGCCTCAGAAATAATCTGAGGATATTTTCCTTTAGCCTCTTTAATCCTATCCTTTAAAGTCTCATTGGTGGGATTGTTTTTTGAATCTTTCAATAGCTGTGTATATGATATTCCATATTTTTCTTCACAATATCTATTTCTAAGATCCGTATAGGCTCCTACCAATTCATTTTGAACGGCGATATAAGTCCCGTAAGAGGTTCCTCTATCACTTTCTAATGAAATAACCGCCTTATTTGGATGGTCTGACGACAAAGGATCCTTCGCTCCCTGACACCAGTCACATTCTGCGGGCTCAGCATCATCGATCGGATTTCCAAGACCTCCACCATTGTCTATAAACTTGGTAGCTTCTTCACGAATCTGATCAATGGTCATAAATGTTTCGCCTTCAACCAAAATGTCATTGTTACGGTTTACTGTTACGACAAACACGTTTTTTTCTTTTAATTTTGGTGGATCAGGCATGTCTTCCGGCTGCTTTTCAGGTAATTTCCTGCTAATCCCGGTGTCCACATCCATCGTAGTAGTTACTAGAAAGAATATGAGCAACAAGAAAGCAATATCGGCCATTGACCCTGCATTGATTTCCGGTACATCTCTTTTTGCCATAATATTATTTTGTTGATACTAATGATTTAATAAAATCCCATATAAAGAATCCTAAGCCAACTGCTCCAAGTAGCACCGAATACCAGATACCGGTACTAACCCATTTTGAAGTGCTTCCGGCCTCACCGTCTTTAATAATGTTCCCAGATAAATTTGTTGTTGCTTCATCTGAAGCCATCATATATGAAATTAATAGCACAACTGCTAAAGCTCCTAAGGAAACTAAGGTCTTCTTTAAAAGTTTTGGCTGTCTGATTAAATTCCAAAGAGAAAATACAACAGCAATAACTGTAGTGATGATCAAAATCACCTTCGCGAACTGCACAAAAGGAGAAACCAGACTGTTTTGCAAATCTAAACTCTCTTTTACAGCATCATCGCCTTCCATAATTATCCTTACCAAGAAGTAGATCGCAATCAAGCCAATCAACCCTGAAACAAGTGATAATATTTTTGATACTTTACTATTCATAATTCTCTTATTTATTTCTGATCAAAAGATCCACTAACTTAATAGAAGCATCTTCCATATTATTTACAATACCATCAATTTTAGAAATGATGTAATTATAAAAGATTTGCAAAATAATTGCCACTACAAGTCCAAATACTGTTGTTAAAAGTGCTACTTTAATACCACCTGCCACAACCGCTGGAGAAATATCTCCTGCCGCTTCAATAGAGTCAAATGCAGAAATCATACCAATTACTGTTCCCATGAAACCAAGCATTGGAGCCAAGGCAATAAATAAAGACAACCAAGAGACGTTTTTCTCTAAAAGTCCCATCTGAACACCGCCGTAAGAGACAACCGCTTTTTCAGCAGCATCAACTCCTTCGTCCATTCTATCCAAACCTTGATAAAAAATAGAAGCAACTGGTCCTTTTGTATTTCTACAAAGTTCCTTTGCAGCTTCAACACCACCGGTTCCCATAGCTTCTTCTACATCATTAACTAATTTTTCAGTATTGGTAGTAGCCATGTTTAGGTAAATAATTCTTTCGATGGCAATCGCCAAACCTAAAATTAAAGTTACCAATACAATCCCCATAAAGAAAGGACCACCTTCAATAAAACGCTGTTTTAAAACTTGATGAAAAGTTTTTTCAGCAACTTCTTCTGTTTGTGCATAAATGCTTTGAACCGAGCTCAAAAACATCAATCCTGTCATTGCGAGGATAGTAAATACTTTTTTCATTTTCTTAAATGTTTGTTATTTAAATTTAATTAACGGGTTTAAAGATATAAAAATTTTGGAACATAAGAACATCTTCCGCGGAGAGAAAGGGATTCGAACCCCCGTTACGATTTCTCATAAACACGCTTTCCAAGCGTGCGCCTTAAGCCACTCGGCCACCTCTCCAAAATGTCAAAATTTTAGTACGAGCGGCAAGTAACAAAAAATAATTTAATTGGAAAAACTTTTAATTTAAAACTAGCTCATTTCACCTCGTATTGGCGTCTCAAATTTGGATTTAAATTTTTGAAAAGGAATCTTCTTTCCCAAAAGCAATTTTAATTTTGCGATAGCAGATTCTGTCGTAATATTTTTACCACTGATAACTCCGGCATTTTTTAAATGCATACTTGTTTCATAATGTCCCATGCTCACACTTCCGCTGATACACTGAGTAACGTTGATCACAGGGATTTTTCTGTCGATGGTTTTTTTCAGTGCATCCGAAAACCAATCGTCTGTTGGTGCATTCCCGGCACCATAGGTTTCAAGAATCACACCTTCAAGCCCAGGGAATTCCAATATATGCTCTACGGTATTTCTATTTATTCCTGGAAATAGTTTCAAAATGACAATATTAGCATTAAAATCTTTTTCCAAACTCAGCGTTTGGTTTCGATCGGCTTTGTGAAGCCATTGATCATTGAAATTGAGATGAACACCACTCTCCCCCAAATTTGGATAATTTGGTGACTCAAATGCTTCAAACTGTTCTGAACTGATCTTTGTGGTTCGATTTGCTCGGTATAATTTATATTCAAAATACAATCCCACTTCCTGGATCTTTGGAATCTGATTTTCATGGGTGGCTGCCACCTGGATGGCGGTGATCAGGTTTTCCTTGGCATCAGTTCTCAGGTCTCCGATTGGTAACTGAGACCCGGTAAAAATAACAGGTTTACTCAAATTATTAAGAATAAAACTGAGAGCAGAAGCGGTATATGACATGGTGTCAGTTCCTGTAAGCACAACAAAACCGTCAATATCATGATACCGATTTTCAATGATTTCTGCGATCATCACCCAATAATTCGGTGACATATCGGATGAATCGATAGGGCTTTCAAAAGCAGTGGTCTCAATATTACAGTCAAGTAATTTAAGCTCCGGTATCTTTACTTTGATATTCTCAAAATCAAATGGCTTAAGTGCATTTGACTTATAATCCTTTACCATTCCAATGGTACCACCTGTGTAGATTAATAGTATAACTGGCACATTATTTTTCATAAAAACAAAATTAGCATGCTTTTTGCAATAAATGTATCAATTAAAATAAAAGATATATACATATGGGTGGTTCTTTTTTATTGATCATTATCATTGGCTTGTTAGGCATGTGGGTGCAAAGCCGATTAAAAAATAAATTTAAAAAGTATTCTCATTTGCACTTGCAAAATGGAATGAGCGGAAAAGAAATTGCTGAAAAGATGCTTTCAGACAATGGTATTTTCGATGTCGAAGTAACTTCAACTCCTGGCAGGTTAACAGACCATTACAATCCTCAGAATAAAACGGTGAACCTAAGCGAAGCTGTATATAATGAGCGTAATGCTGCAGCTGCAGCGGTAGCTGCACATGAATGTGGTCATGCTGTTCAACATGCAGAAAGCTATGCTTGGCTGGAGTTCAGATCAAGACTTGTTCCGGCAGTCGGAATTTCCTCTAAGCTGGCTTCCTTTATTTTGATAGCTGGAATATTTACAGTTGAGGCATTTCCTCAATTATTACTGTTGGGAATTCTTTTGTTCGCGGCAACGGTTCTATTCACAATTGTAACGCTGCCTGTGGAATATGACGCCAGTAACAGAGCGCTTATCTGGTTGGAAGAAAAACAAATGGTGACCAGCTCAGAACATGATGCTGCCAAAGATGCGCTCAAATGGGCTGCCAGAACTTATGTTGTTGCAGCACTTAGCTCAATAGCGACTCTTTTGTATTATGTAAATATCTATAACAGTAGAAGCTAAATCTTCATCTGCCTGTCAATTTGCTGATCAAGAGAAATAAAGGTTTCTGTTCGTGCTACACCTTTGATATTTTGTATTTCATGATTTAGAACTTGCATCAAATGTTCATTATCTCTACATAAAATTTTTACAAAAATTGCGTAATTACCGGTCGTATAGTGACTTTCAATGACTTCATCTATTTCTTTAAGACGCTTGGTGGCCTCTTTGTATTTACTGGAGCTATCTAGAAATATACCAACAAAAGCCAGTGTTTTAAAACCCAATATTTTGGGATTGATGACGAATTTTGACCCTGATATCAGTCCTGATGCTTCTAGTTTTCTCAATCGCTGATGGATAGCGGCGCCAGATATCCCAACTTCTCGTGCGATACTCAAGATTGGAGTTCTGGCATCTTCCATAAGCTGGTTCAAGATCAGTTTATCTATCCCGTCAATTTTAAGACTTGTTTCTTTCATTGTTTGTAAATTAAATCATGTAAGAACTTACAAATTTTAACCAAAAAGTAAAATTCTCCATCAAAAACATATAAAAATAAAAAAAAAGATATGAGTAATTCATATCTTTTTTTATTTTCCTTATAAATTGTTATTTATTCATCTTTTTGAATGACAAACGTATCCATAAAAGCAGTCGTATAATTTCCTGCGATATAATCCGGATCATCCATCAGTTGTCTGTGAAAAGGAATCGTTGTTTTTATACCTTCAATGACAAATTCATCAAGTGCTCTTTTCATTTTTGAGATCGCCTGTTCCCGGGTCTGCGCCGTGATAATAAGTTTGGCGATCATTGAATCGTAGTTAGGCGGAATGGTATAACCAGCGTAGACATGTGTGTCTAATCTTACCCCATGACCTCCCGGAGCATGAAAAATAGTTATGGTTCCCGGAGAAGGTCTAAAACCATTCATCGGGTCCTCTGCGTTAATCCTGCATTCAATAGAATGTTGGGTCGGATAATAGTTGATTCCGATAATAGGTATACCTGCTGCCACTTTAATCTGCTCGCAAATTAAGTCGAAATTCGATATTACCTGCTCGGTAATAGGATGTTCCACTTGAATTCTGGTATTCATCTCCATAAAATAGAAGTTCCTGTGTTTATCAACCAAAAATTCAATGGTTCCGGCACCTTCATATTTTATAAATTCTGAAGCTAGAACAGCAGCTTGACCCATTTTTTCTCTGAGCTCATCTGTCATAAACGGAGATGGAGTCTCTTCAGTCAATTTTTGATGCCTTCTTTGGATACTGCAATCCCTCTCTGAAAGGTGACATGCACGACCTTTTGAATCTCCAATAATTTGGATTTCAATATGTCTTGGATCTTCGATAAGCTTTTCCATATACATGGAATCATTTGCAAAGGCTGCTTTTGACTCTTGTCTTGCCGAATCCCAGGCTTCCTGAAGATCTTCTGGTTTCCAAACGGCTCTCATCCCTTTTCCTCCTCCTCCTGCTGTAGCTTTAAGCATCACAGGATATCCGATCTCTTTCGCAGTTTTTTTGGCAATAGCAAAAGTGCCCATAATTCCCTCAGAACCAGGAACCGTAGGTACTCCCGCTTTTTTCATCGTTTCTTTTGCCGAAGCTTTATCTCCCATAAGGTTGATCATTTCTTCGGATGCTCCAATAAATTTAATACCGTGTTCTTCACATATTTTTGAAAAACGGGCATTCTCTGACAAGAATCCATAACCCGGATGGATGGCATCCGCATTTGTAATCTCAGCTGCAGCTATGATATTAGAGATTTTTAGATAAGAATCTGTGCTCGATGCTGGACCAATACAAACCGCTTCATCTGCGAAACGCACATGCAAACTTTCTGCATCTGCCGTTGAATAAACCGCGACTGAACTGATTCCCATCTCGCGACAGGTTCGTATGATACGAAGGGCAATTTCTCCTCGGTTTGCTATTAATATTTTTTTAAACATAATTTTATCAAATTATATTAATACTGAATCACTTTTGATATTTATAATCTTTTATGGTGATTCCTTAAAACCTAGGAAGGATCGATCAAGAATAATGGCTGATCGAATTCAACAGGTGATGAATCCTCGATAAGAACCTTTACAATTTTACCTGACACTTCTGATTCAACCTCATTGAATAACTTCATCGCCTCAATATACAAACTGTATCTCCTGCTTCAATGGTGTCACCAACTTTTACAAATACTGGTTTATCCGGAGAAGGTTTTCGATATAAAGTTCCTATAATTGGTGACTTGATCTCAATATATTTCGAAGTATCTTCAGCTCCTTTATCTTCTGTTTTCGCTGCAGGCTCGGTTGCCACCGGACTTGGTGCTGCTTCAGTTGGAACTGCAACAGGCATTGAAACAGGAGAAGTTTGCTGAAAATAATTAGTTTCATGTCTTTGCGCTCCGGTCTTGATAGTGATCTTGACATCACCCATCTCCAATTTTACCTCATTGGCACCAGACTTGGCGACGAACTTAATTAGATTTTGAATTTCTTTTAATTCCATATTTTTAAGTTTAGAATAGTTTTATGAATTGTAGCACCACTTAAAGTAAATAGATCCCCATGAAAATCCACCACCAAAAGCAGCAAATATAACATTATCACCTTTTTTAAGTTGGCTCTCATAATCAGCTAAAAGCAATGGTAAGGTAGCTGAAGTTGTGTTTCCGTAATATTGAATGTTTAACATGACTTGTGAAGCATCCAATTTCATTCTTCGCGCTGTTGCTTCAACAATTCTTTTATTGGCCTGATGCGCTGCTAACCATTTCACATCTTCATTCTTAAGATTATTTCTGTCAAGTATTTTTTCACAAACATCGGCCATATTAAAAACCGCATTTTTGAAAACGGTTTGTCCATCTTGTTTTGCAAAATGTAGTCGACCTGCAACTGTATCTTCTGAAGCCGGCAATACCGATCCTCCAGCGGCAACATTTAAAAATTCTCTCCCTGAGCCGTCAGTCCTCAAATACTCATCCTGCAAACCATTACCATCAGCAGTTGGCTCGATCAATACCGCACCGGCCCCATCTCCAAAAATAATGCAAGTGGCCCTGTCTGTATAATCAATCATGGAAGAATTCTTATCTGCTCCAATCAGTAATATTTTTTTGTACCTGCCGGATTCTATATATCCCCCAGCAACAGACAAACCATATAAAAAACTCGAGCAAGCCGAATCCAAATCAAATGCAAAAGCATTAACAGCGCCTATTTCGGCTGCTACATAGGCTCCAGTAGAAGCTGCCTGCATATCTCTGGTTGCAGTACACAAAATAACCATTTCGATCTCTTTAGGATCAAGATTGGTTTTCTTTATAAGATCTTGTGCAGATTTGACAGCAAGGTAAGAAGTACCTTTACCCTCTTCTTTTAAAATTCTTCTTTCTTTAATTCCAGTTCTTGAAACTATCCACTCATCATTGGTCTCAACCATCGTTTCCAACTCTTTGTTGGTAAGCACATAATCAGGAACGTATTTCCCAACAGCGGTTATCGCAGCAGTAACTTTATTCATGTCTGTTTTTTTACTGTTTTCGATTAAAAAATTGATTCATCAATTAATAAAACAGTGCCCAAAAGTAATAAAATTAAATGTGCAAATTGATCAAAAAAAAACATTTTTTGGCTATTTTCACTTAAAATCAACAAAAAAACCCTCAATAATGAGGGTTTTTGGCATAAAATCAAAAAACTTGATTATGCGTTATTTTCTTGTGAATCGATTAAAACCTGACCTCTGTAGTAAAGTTTACCTTCATGCCAGTGAGCACGGTGGTATAAATGAGCTTCGCCAGTCGTAGGATCTTTCGCAATTTGAGGAGCCGACGCTTTGTAATGCGTTCTTCTTTTATCTCTTCTTGATTTTGACGTTTTTCTTTTAGGATGTGCCATCTCTACTTATTTTTATCTATTAGTAATTTTTTCAAATCTTCCCAACGGGGATCAATTTTATCTGTTTCTTTATTCTTTCCCGGACTCAACTCTTCGAGTTTATTTAACATGTCCGATTTCAAAGTGCCATCAGCAATTCCTGGATGAATTTTTTTCAATGGAACGGCCAAAACGATCATTTCATATATATATTGAGAAAGATCCAATTGGTGCTCACCATGAGGCAGTATCAAAACTTCCTCATTATCATTGTTAAATTCTTCTCCGAATTTAACAACCAAATCAAGCATTCCTTCCATGGGAAGTGCAAATGGTTCATTTGTCAGATCACATGCAACATTTGCAGTGCCCTGACTTTCAAAATGCAATTCAAGTAAAGTACTCTTTTTTACAAAGTCAAGACTTACTGTGAAATCTGCATCTAAAAATTCATCGAATTTAAATGACTCAAAGAACTGTTTATCAATTTTATATTCAAATTTGTGCTTTCCTTCTTTTAATCCAAAAAACGACAACACAAAATCATTTGATAATTTCATCTGAACATAAATTTGAGCGCGCAAAGATAGAAAAAAATTAAGTATTTAAAAACAATTTATTTAGAATATTGTTTTTTCTTTTCTTTTTGAATTTCAAGTTTGTCTTCAATCAAAGTATAATACTCTTGCCTGGCCTTGAACAATTTGATCGCCAAAAAGATAGCCTCTTTAAAGGATGAAAACTCCGCCTCTCCTTTGCCTGCGATCTCGTAAGCCGTTCCGTGGTCGGGTGAAGTTCTGATTTTATCAAGTCCGGCTGTAAAATTTACACCTTTTCCAAATGCTATTGTCTTAAAAGGAGCCAATCCCTGGTCGTGATACATCGCCAAAACTCCATCAAATTTCTCATGATTACCGTTTCCGAAAAAGCTATCAGCAGCATAGGGCCCGTAAACCAATTGTCCTTTAGTCTGAAAAGCCTCCAGAGTTGGTCTAACAATTTCATCATCTTCGGTTCCAATGACGCCTTGATCTCCACAATGAGGATTAAGACCAAGCACAGCAATTTTAGGTTTAGATATATTAAAATCTTCAACCAGACTTTTATACATAAGGTTCACTTTCTTACTGATCAATTCAGCAGTAATTTGCTGAGCTACTTTTTCAATCGGGATATGGCCAGTAATCAAGCCAACTCGTAAAGCGCCAGAGCAAAGGATCATCAAAGCCTCTCCATTTAATTTACTTTCTAAAAATTCAGTATGACCTTTAAATTTAAAAGTATCTGACTGTATGTTATTTTTATCTATTGGAGCAGTAACCAACACATCTATTTCTCCCTTTCGAAGTGCTTCCGTAGCTTTCTCTAAAGAGACCAAAGCGTATTTACCTGAAACTTCTGTCGGATTACCAATCTCAACATCCACCATTTCCTTCCAAACATTTAATAGATTCAGCTTTTGCAGAACTACTTTATTTATTGAATCAACTCCATGAATGTTGGTATTCAGTCCTAAGGTTTTTTTATGATAACTAACCACTTTGGATGAAGCAAAAATAATCGGCGTACAAAAGTCTAACATTCTACTGTCTTCAAATGATTTTAGTATGACTTCAATACCTATTCCATTTAAATCTCCTACTGAAATTCCTACTTTTATTTTATCCTTTTTTTTCATCCAACTGTGTAATAATTCTTAATTTTGAAAGGTAATTTAATTTTACCGGACCACAAATTTAATCAATAATTTTAGAATATGTTTACAGGAATAATCGAAGAACTTGGAGAAGTCACAGAATTAATTCACGATCAGGAAAATTTACATATTACGGTAAAAAGTAAACTTTCTAAGGAGCTCAAAATTGATCAAAGTCTGGCACACAACGGTGTCTGTCTGACTGTGATTAAACTTGGAGATGATACCCATACGATAACAGCAATAAAGGAAACCATTGACAAGTCAAACATAGGTCAGCTGAGAATTGGTTCTAAAGTCAATTTAGAACGAGCCATGCAGCTAGGAGCGAGACTTGATGGCCATATTGTTCAGGGTCATGTGGATCAAACGGCAGTTTGCATCGAAGTAAAAGAGCAAGACGGCAGTTGGATTTATACTTTTAAATATGACAATACTTACAATAACTTAACTATTGAAAAAGGTTCTATCACAGTGAACGGAGTAAGTCTTACAGTAGTTAATTCAAAACCTGCTAGTTTTAGCGTAGCCATTATTCCTTACACATATGAGCATACGAATTTTCATCAAATCAAGGAAAATGATATGATCAATTTGGAATTTGATGTAATAGGAAAGTATGTAGCCAGGCTTATTGAGAAGTAATTAGCGCTTCGAATTATCGTGAATTTTCTTGACGGCATAGCCAACTCCTAGAGCTAACAAACCGAGAATACCACCATCTATTGGGAATGGTGGCGGTGGTGGAGGTGGCCCCTGAGCCAGACTCACAGTAGATACAAATATTAAAGCAATAGTGAGGGATGCTCTATAATATTTATTTGCCATAAAAAATTACTCTTTATAAATTTGTATTAATCTAAAATTCTTGCAAATATAGGAAAACGATTAAAAAATTGCTCTTCTGAGATCAAATATTTTGTCATTTGTGAATTCCCTGGTCAAATTGTAAACAAAACTTTCAAATGTAAAAATAAAAATAATACTTTTTCAACTATTAAAAAAGAGATAAATTATTTTTAATTCTATAGGTTTAATTTTTCTGTTTTAAAATTCAAAAAAAAATCTGAAAGTTCATTTTTCAGATTTTTTTTGTGGACCCAGAAGGGCTCGAACCTTCGACCCCCTGATTATGAGTCAGGTGCTCTAACCAACTGAGCTATGGGTCCAAATTTGGAGTGCAATATTACTATTTTTTTACGTTAACTACAATAATTATCTTTGATTAATTATTTTAAAAACTCAATCATCTAATTACAATATTATGTTGCAACGTCTTTCTACCACACTTTGCTTTTTTCTTCTGTTTGGAACTGCTCTAGCGCAAGAAACTGAAGTGATCAAAAATAATCCTAATTATGAGTTCCAATCCGAGAAACAGCAACAGACGCAGAAAACAACAAGTCAAAAAAATATTGTTCCCTATCAAGGATACTGGAGTTTTGGAGGGAATTTAGGACTCTCATTCTGGAATGGAGGCACTGATATTTTACTGGCTCCAAAAGCTTATTATCACGTCTCGCCAATGTTTTTGACAGGTTTTGGTATCACCTATATTTACTCAAGTGCTGAGGATGATTTCGCCAAATACAGTCAGAATTCATTTGGAGGAAGTGTGATGGGTGCTTTCAGGCCAATTCCTTATTTACAATTATCTGCAGAATATGAAGGTCTTCAAACAAATGGTAATAGTAGCTTCAAATTTTCAGGTGACCGTGATAACAATAATTATTCTTATTGGAATAATGCCATCTATTTAGGTGCGTCTTTTGTTTCCAGAAATGTGTCTTTTGGAATCAGATATGACGTTTTATATGATTCAACCCGAAGCGTGTATAGCTCTGCATGGTCACCCGTCATCGGATTTTATTTCTAAACCATACTTTTTGCCACTCCCTTTTTAAGACCATAAAAGCTACTTGTTTTGCTATTACATTTGGCTCGGTATCTGTAATTGATAGCAGCGCTTTCTCCGACAGATCAACACGGTATAAAAAATTAAGGTAGGTTCCGAAATCACTTGTTATCAATTCCAATATAAAATTATACATTTTCGGAATCAATTGTTTTGCTTGGATATCTTTTTCACTACTAAAAACAGCTCCTGCAAGATCCGCATCCTTTTGAATCTGCTGCGTCAAATTTTCAATTAAATTGTGGGATTCAATCTCTTTTACTAACGCAATTTCTGCATCGCCTTTCATATCGATCAGGTTTTTCGAGTCATTAAACTCTTGGCGAAATTCTTCAATAATTCCTGTTTTGTTACATCTAGTGAAAGTGCATCAATTTCAGCTAGGGCTTTCATTGTAAATTTTTGAATTTCTGCCAGAAGTAAGTCTGAAACACCGTATTTGAGAATGATTGATTTGACTTGAGCAATCTTTTTTTGCTCTTCATCTTCATTCGCATATAGTTTCAGCAAAAGTTCTTGATCGCTAGAATCCGCCAGCTCTAAAGTTTTAATGTAAAAAAAAGTCTTTTTCCTTTCAATAATATCTCCTCCTATTTTTTTACCAAAATCTTCAGCTCCAAATGTATCCAGATAATCATCTTGTAACTGAAATGCAATACCAAGGTTCAATCCAAAATTATAAATTCTCTCTTGATCTTGATATGAGGCTTTGCATATGATGGCCCCCATTTTTAAGGAAGCTCCCACCAATACCGCTGTTTTATAACTGATCATTTTGAGATAGGCATCAAGATCTACTTTGGGCATAGTTTCAAAATCAATATCCATTTGCTGCCCTTCACAAACTTCTAACGCAGTTTTATTATAAAGGGCAATCAGAGGTTTGAAAATATCCCCTTCATAATATTCAAGGCGTTGATTTGATTGGATCATCAAGGCATCACCTGAAAGTATTCCCGTATTCAAGTCCCATTTTTTATGAACAGTAATTTTACCTCTTCTCAATTCTGCTCGATCCATAATATCATCATGAATCAAAGTAAAATTGTGAAACATTTCGATAGACAGCGCTGCCTCCATTCCTTCAGAGATATCTCCTCCAAATAAATCGCAACTCATCAATACAAGAATTGGCCGCATTCTTTTTCCACCTAAAGACATGATATAATCAATCGGCTTATATAAATTCTTGGGTTCGTTCTTCGTCAAATTCTTGGACATAAAGTTCAAAAATGCCGCTCTATAGTTTTCGATATTCACAGTTAATGTTTTGGTAAAAATAATTAATCTACTCGAATAGCCCCGCTAGTTAAGGCTAAAATTCTGTAATTGTTTTGTATCACTATTTTGTAACAGATATACTTCTTTGGAGTCTAATAAAAACATTGTTAAAAAATTGTAAACTTTGGAAACTTTTTTGGTGTTAATAGTTTCCATGTTTATATTTGCAAACTTATGAAAGATAAAATTCTGCAGAAATCGGCTGATATGTTTTTGAATTTAGGATTCAAAAGCGTTACCATGGATGACATAGCCGCTAACTTGGGTATGTCTAAAAAAACGATATACAGTCATTTTTCATCAAAAAAGAAACTTGTTGAAGCTTCTACATTTTTCGTGTCAGAAAAAGTAAATGAGACCATTTGTTCCATTATTGATGCAAAATACGATCCTATTGAGGAGACCTTTACCATCAAATCAATGATCAATAATTTACTGAAAAATGAAAAATCCTCACCATCCTATCAACTTCAAAAATATTATCCAAAGATTTTCAAACAAGTCAATGACCAACAATTTGAAGTATTAAAAAGCTGTATAGT
This sequence comes from Flavobacteriales bacterium, assembly GCA_024229195.1. Lineage (GTDB taxonomy): Bacteria > Bacteroidota > Bacteroidia > Flavobacteriales > Flavobacteriaceae > Lutimonas. Next base: position 17,084 of record JAAESS010000371.1, read on the forward strand.
GGAAAATTTAAAAAGAGGTATAGTTGGTGGTTATTATCGTAAAGATATTGACATCGATTTGATCACTCGATTTTATTTTAGCGGCAACATAAGCCTGACCAATCAAGATTTATTTCCTATGGATAAATATGAAATGTCTTCCTTGAAAGATACATATCTCGATTATCATATCCGGGCAATTGCCACTGAAAAAGGACTTAGAACTTTAAAAAATATTCTCAAAAAATGAAAAAATTATACCCCTTGTTGTTGCTTACATTATTGAGTATTTCGATAAAAGCACAAGAAACATATTCGTTATCGCTTGATGAGGCCATACAATATGCCTTGGAAAACAACTATACAGTGAGAAATGCTGCCCTGGATATTGAAGCGGCCGAGAAACAAAAATGGGAAGCTACCTCTTTTGGACTTCCTCAAATAGATGCAGGTATTGATTATCAGAACTGGATCAAACAACAAGTTTCTTTTATCCCTTCAGAAATCATCGGTGGTGACCCCGGAGAATTTACCCCGGTTGTTTTTGGAACTAAGCAGAATATGAATGCAAAGGTAACTGTTAATCAATTGATCTTTGATGGTTCTTATCTCGTTGGATTGCAATCAGCCAAAACATTTCTCATGATATCAAATCTGGCTAAAGAAAAAACAGATCAAACCATTAGAGAAGCTGTGATCAATGCGTATGGCAACGTTGTTGTGGCTCAAGAAACTTTAGAAATTCTTTATAAGAATAAAGAAGTCCTTGAGAAAAACTTAAACGAAACCAGAATTTTACTCCAAAACGGATTTGCTGAAGAGCAAGATTTTGAGCAACAACAGATCACCTTGTCAAGTATCGATAACGAAATAAACAGGTCTTCGAGACTTGAGGTTATTTCCAAACAAGCCTTGAATATAACATTGGGTCTGCCAATTGAATCACAAGTTGAACTTACAGAAAACTTAGAAGGTTTAGCCTTAAAAAGTACTGACCTGCAGATTTTATATTCAGATTTTGATCTTGAAAATCATGTAGATTTCAGGATCGCTGACAATCAGGTATTATCTGATGAATTACTGGTGAAATTTGAAAAAAGTAAAAGTATTCCTTCGATAAATGCTTTTGTAAACTACAATACTTTTCAATACGGGAATAATTTAATTTTCTTCGAAAATTTTGATGAAAATTGGTTTGATTCGTCGCTTTTTGGCATCAGCATGAAAATCCCTGTGTTTAGTAGTTTACAAAGAAGTTCAAGAACACAGCAGGCAAAAATCAATTTGATGCAATCAGAGATTGATAAATATGAAGTCTCTGAAAATCTAAAACTTCAAGTCAGTACTGCAAAAAATAAATACCAGTTTTCACTTGATCAGTTTCAAACATCCAAAAAAAATCTGGCACTGGCAGAAAGTATTGCTGAAAAAGAGCAAATTAAATTTTTTGAGGGTCTGAGTACAAGTATAGACCTTACCAACACACAAAATCAATTGTTTGGATCTCAACAAGATTATATCCAATCGATCCTTGAAATTATACAATCTAAAGTCGAATTAGAAAATGCACTTAACCTATTTTAAAATGAAAAATATATTAACCCTGATTATAATAACACTTATACTGGCATCTTGTGGAGATGACAAAAAACTAAGTGTTGATGATGTCATAGAATCTCAAAATATTGAAACAATTCGAGCAAAAAAGGCTGAATTAGTTACTGAGCAGAACCTGATCAAACAAGAAATTAAAAAACTTGATATCGTTATATCTGAACTGGATGCAGGAAAGAAGATTCCTTTGATCACCACTTTTCAACTGGAAGAATCACAGTTCAAGCATTTTCTTGAATTACAAGGAAATGTCACGACTAAAAATCTATTGATGATCTACCCTGAATATTCCGGTGTACTTACCAATGTTTATGTCAAAGAAGGTCAAAAAGTAAGAAAAGGAGAGGTGCTTGCCAGAATTGATGATGGCGGATTAAGCCAGCAATTAGCTCAATTGAAAATTCAGTCTGAATTAGCCAAAACCACCTTTGAGAGACAACAAAGATTATGGGATCAGAAGATTGGTAGTGAAATGCAATATTTACAGGCCAAATCAAATTATGAGTCGCAAGACCAAGCCATAGCACAGCTGGAGCAACAAGTGGCCAAAACAATTGTTAGAGCCCCATTTTCAGGAACGATTGATGATGTTCTTACCGAACAGGGAAGTGTCGTGATGCCCGGACAGTCTGAATTGATGCGTATCGTAAATTTAGACAACATGTATATTGTGACAGATGTTCCGGAAAAATACATCTCTCAAATTACACGAGATAAAAAAGTAGAGGTTGAATTTCCGATCTTAGGTAAAAAGATTGATTCCAAAGTAAGACAGGTTGGCTATTTTATCAATCCTAACAACAGAACCTTTAAGGTTGAAATATCCATACCCAATAAAGAACGGTCCATCAAACCTAACCTTACGGCCAAACTAAAAATCAATGACTACACCAATGAAAATGCCTTACTGATCCCGCAAGGAATCATATCTGAAAATGCCAGCGGAGAACAATATATCTATGTCATTAAGGATAAAGTCGGTAATGACGAGGCAGTAGCAGAAAAAACTGTCATAGAAACGGGTCTTACCCAGGGTGATTTGATCGAAGTAACCAGTGGCTTAGAAAAAGGAGATGAAATTGTCATGGAGGGAGCACGAAGTGTCAATGATGGACAAAAAGTCAAAATAATCAACCAAGATTCCTAAATTATGGTAAAACAGAAAAAAGTACTTGATAAGGAATTTGGTTTATCCTCGTGGGCCATTAATAACAAAACGACCATCTATGTTGTTATCTTGATCATTCTCTTTTCAGGATTGTCTTCCTATAACAATATGCCAAGAGAAAGTTTTCCGGAGGTAAAAGAAACTAAAATATATATCAGTTCGATTTATCCGGGAAATACAGCAGAGGATGTTGAAAAACTATTGACCGATCCTATTGAAGAAAAGCTCAAAACAGTAAGTAATGTGGTTGAAATTACCTCTACTTCTCAAGAGGATTATTCTATGGTTATCGTAGAATTTGATGAAAACATAAGTGTCGATGCAGCAAAGCAAAAGGTGAAAGACGAAATTGATTCAGAGACCGCCGGAGAAGATTGGCCAACGTTTAATGGTGCTAAAGTTGAACCCAATGTCTTTGAGTTGACTCTTTCTGAGGAAATGCCTATTCTCAACATCAATATATCGGGAGACTACCCTGTTGAGCAGCTCAAAAGGTTTGCCGAGTATCTGGAGGATGAAATAGAAAGTCTTTCTGAAATCAAGCAGGCTGATATTAGAGGCGCCCAGGAAAAAGAGGTTGAAATTGCAGTTGACATCTATAAAATGATGGCCGCTAAGGTAAGTTTTGATGATGTCATCAATGCTATAAACCGCGGAAATATAACGATGTCTGCAGGTAATCTTGTTTCAAGTGGTCAGCGTCGTACGATCAGGATCATCGGCGAAATTGAGCGTCCATCAGAACTAAACTCTTTTGTAGTAAAGTCTGAAAATAATAGTCCCATATACTTAAAAGATGTTGCAGATGTTTCCTTTAAAGAAAAGGAACGAACAACCTACGCAAGAGAATTTGGAGATGTTGTTGTGATGCTCGATGTTAAAAAAAGATCTGGAAAAAATATGGTAGCTGCTGCCGAAAAAATACAAGAAATTGTTGAAGATGCAAGAATTAATGTGTTTCCAAGTGACCTAAAGATTACAATTACCAATGATCAATCTCCCAAAACCATTGGACAAGTAGATGATTTGGTTAATAATATTGTATTTGGAATTATTTTGGTGGTGACCGTTTTAATGTTCTTTTTAGGGTTTAGAAATGCACTCTTCGTTGGTTTTGCAATACCAATGTCAATGCTCATGTCATTGATGATCCTGGATGCTTTGGGTTATTCTATGAATACGATGGTTCTTTTTGGACTGATCATGGGGCTTGGTATGTTAGTGGATAATGGAATCGTTGTGGTAGAGAATGTTTATCGACTGATGGATGAGGAAGGAATGGAGCGAAAAGAAGCTGCAAAAAAAGGTATCAGCGAAATTGCATTCCCGATCATCATTTCAACAGCCACAACTATAGCAGCTTTTATTCCACTCGGATTATGGCCGGGCATTATGGGAGACTTTATGATATACCTTCCAATCACACTATCGGTGGTGCTGGGGTCATCACTTTTCGTTGCGATATTTTTTAATTCAGTAATGGTTTCTCAGTTTATGAGTACTGAAGACAAAGATATGTCTCCAAGAAATATATACACCATAACCGGCATATTGGCTCTGTTTGGAATTCTAATCATGTTCATTGGAGGACAATACAAGATATTTGGTTCACTTATGCTAACTACTGCTATTTTACTATGGATATACAGATTAGTACTAAGAAAAATGGCAAAATATTTTCAGAATCATATTTTATCCAAATGGGAAATTTGGTATGAAAAGACCTTGACATCAGCACTAAGGGGCTGGAAACCATTGACAATTGCTATTGGAACAGTTGTATTGTTGCTTTTGGCCTTTGGAGGTTTTGGTAAATCAGTTGAGACTCAAAGAACCAAAGTTGAATTTTTTCCTGATAATGTTCCGAATCAGATCATTGTTTATATTGAATATCCGCAAGGAACCGATATTGAAAAAACAAATAAGATCACTCAAGAAATTGAATCACGGGTATATTTATTTCTAAATGCAGATGAATACCGTGATAATGATTATAATTTTATGGTAGAAAGCACTGTTGCTCAGGTAGGAGAAGGAGCTGGTAATCCTCAAACAGATGCAGGTTCAGCCGCAGAGATGCCTCATAAATCGAAAATTACCGCTTCTATGCGTGAATTTAAGTACAGAAAGGGCTTGGATAGTGAAAAACTAAGACAGGAAATTCAGGAAGCACTCGTAGGTATTTATCCAGGAGTAGCTATTAGTGTTGAAAAAGACGCGAATGGTCCACCTGCAGGGTATCCGATAAATATAGAAATTGAAGGAGATGACTATGCCGAACTAATTCAAACGGCTGAAAAGATGAAAGATTTTCTCAATATGCAAAGCATTCAAGGCATAGATGAATTGAAAATTGATGTCAATCGATCAAAACCTTCAATGTATGTGAACATAGACAGAAGAAAAGCCGGTGAGCTGGGAGTTACAGCAGGTCAGGTGGGTCAGCAATTGAGAAATTCGATCTTTGGATCAAAGGCAGGTATTTACAAAGAAGATGGCGAGGATTACGATATCTATGTCAGATTCAATGAAATGGATAAATATAACAAAAGCGCCATTTTCAATCAGAAAATTACCTTTAGAGATCCTGCGACAGGTAAAATCAAAGAGATTCCGGTTTCTGCTGTAACAAATCAAAAAAATAACTCAGGATTTAGTGCGATCAAACATAAAGATGCAAAAAGAGTGGTCACCTTATATTCTGCATTGTCACCAGGTTTTACAGATGCTGGAGCCATCGTCAATAAAATTCAGTCTGAAATGGAAGGGTTTTCGGATCTTCCAACAGGTGTGGAAATTGACTATACAGGACAAATTGAGGAGCAGAATAAGCAAATGACTTTTTTAATAGGAGCCTTCTTTTCAGGTCTCGGGTTGATCTTTTTAATTTTGATCTTACAATTTAATTCAGTGTCGAAACCTGGAATTATTATGTTGGCAATTTTTCTGAGTCTAATCGGCGTTTTCGGCGGGCTCATCATTACAGGAAAACCTTTTGTGATCATGATGACCATGGTAGGGATCATTTCACTTGCCGGAATTGTGGTGAATAATGGAGTGGTACTTCTTGATTATACCCAGTTATTGATCGATAGAAAAAAAGCAGAGTTACAGCTTGACGAAGATGATTATCTGGATAATGAAAATTTACTGAATAGTATTATAAAAGCCGGAAAAGCAAGATTAAGACCCGTTCTACTGACAGCTATTACGACAATATTAGGTTTGATTCCATTAGCAATTGGTTTCAATATAAATTTCTATACCCTATTTACTGAATTCGATCCGCAAATCTATATAGGAGGTGATAATGTTATTTTTTGGGGTCCTTTAGCTAAAACGGTTATTTATGGTTTATTGGTAGCTACTTTTTTAACTTTAGTTGTGGTTCCCATCCTCTTTTACCTGATCACAAGATTTAAGATGTGGATGAGAACAAAAACTCAAACTCGAATGGCGGCATAAATTACTGGCCCTAAGAAATTATAGTTAAAATGTGAAATGAATTTTGTTCAACACAAGTTCATTTCACATTTTCATTTTATAAATCTTTATACTTTGAACAAAGAAGAGAAATTTAAATGAAGACCTGCATTAATCCTAGAACCAGAAACCTACATTGATATACCAATAATTTTGACTGTTATCAGGATTCCAGGAATAGACAAGCTCAATAGGGCCAATAATGGTATTCACACCATAACCGGCTGCATATCCTAATTTTGTATCTTCAAATATTCGCCCATCATTCCAAATATCATCATTAATCCTACCAAGATTTCCTGTAAAAGACAGAAAATTCTTTTTGAACAATTCAACTCTGGCTGTAAGTGCTGTTCTTAAAAATGCAGATTCGTTTAATTCAGCAAAACCATATCCATAGAAGGGTACGAAAGTATTGATATAATTTTCATTATAACCTCCGAGATGATAGTCCAGCACCAAATTATCATTATTCCCAATGGTGACTCCAGCTTCTGAAATAATTTGAAAGGTGAGTTTGTCAAAAAATGTATGTGCAAATCCAACCCTCCCGAATAATTGAGAAAATGGAGTGAAGTTTTCATTATAATCACTTGAAGTACCATAAAGAATGTATTCAGAATTGAAAAAGACACCTTTTTTTGGAAAGTATTTGGTATCATAAGTGTCTAGCATGATCTTTCCAAAAGCATTAAAAAAATGGCTTCGTTCAAAATAGATCCTGTTGGTCTGATCGTCAACTATTTCATCTGTAAAAGTATTCAAAAATTTATGTTCGATCCCGATTCTGAAGGCCCATCGATCTTTGATGGTTGATTGAAGGAACAATCTGGTTGTAAAATCTATATAACGAATAGGTATCTTTAACCCTGAGTCCGAGGCATCATTTTTTGAAATTGGAAGTGTGCTGCTTACTATATCCGTCTTAAAAGTATTATATCTTGTATTCAATCCAAAACTCCAATTAAAACCATTATCATAAAAGTAATCGATATTATATCTGATATTATCTCCAACAACAAAATCAGCTGAAATAAAGTCATTCTTAAAAAATAAATGCTTGTTTGTGAAATTCACTAGAATCCCTGTTTTATAAAGATCATCATAATGAGCCCCAAATTGAATTAAGGTCTCCTCGGTATTTTCAGTGACTTCAAACTCAACACTAAGTCCTCCCTCAATCGGAATAAACTTATAAAAGATACTTTCAAAATTCCCTGTTGCTGTTAAGACATCAATCCCTCTCATAAAGTCCTTTCGACTGATGGTTTCATTCTTTTCAAGCCCTAATTTTTTGATACAGTACTGATCAGTATAATTCCTGTTGCCCTTGATCAATATTTCTTTGAATGTAAATTCATCTGTAAATGTATAGGCCTCGATAGATCTCTCTCGTACACCTCCTTTTTGTCTGATGGCTAATTCTTTTAGCTGATCTTCTACCTTTTCCATGGCAAGATCTCCTCTTTTCATGATCTCTTCACTCTCGTCAAATGAAAATGTTGTGAATTCATCTAAATCAGGTCTTATGTATAAATCTGACTGCTCAATTTTCTCATCCCATTTATTATACATTTGAAAACCTGCAATCTGCATTAGTATTTCTGGAAGTGTATTGAGGTTCTCAATATCTTTAAGACCCGCGGACACATTAACCCCAATGATATAATCTACCCCTTTTTCCTTCATTTTTTCGACAGGGAAATTATCCACAATTCCTCCATCCACCAATACCTTACCGTCAACCTTTACAGGTGTCAATAGTCCGGGAAATGAACCACTTGCCCTAATCGCCTCCGGTAAGAACCCTTTGTCCAATACGACCTCCTCTCCAGTTTCCAGGTTGGTAGCAATACAAAAGAACGGGATATCCAATTCACTAAAATCATCTACTTGATGAACATGCTCCGTAAGTTGAGAAAATATATTAAAAGCATTCTGGCCTTTGGAAACAGCAGAAGGTAATTCAATCTTCCTTTTTACCAATGGCAAAGAAATAGCGTATTTCCCATCATTCTCCTTCTGATAAAATGAGGATACTTCTCGAGGTAAGTCGTCTCGAACAAGACCATCAAGATCATAAACATGAAGGACTGAATCTAGCTCTTTAGCACTGTAGCCAGAGGCATAGAGTCCTCCGATTATAGCACCCATGCTGGTCCCCGCTATATAATCAACTCTGACACCGGCTTCCTCCAGTTTTTTTAAGACACTTACATGTGCAAATCCTTTTGCCCCTCCACCACTTAAAACAAGACCTACTTTTATATCTTTTTCAACAGACGACACCTCCTGAGCCCCAAGAGAAGTCATCATGACTAAACATAAAATCAAAAGAAAATATTTCATAAAGTCGATTTTGGGGGCGGTTCGATTTTAAAATGTTGACTCACTTTTAGCGCCTTGTCCTTACCTATAAGTTGCTCTAAATCGTCAAACGTTGCAGTTTTTATTCTTTTTATTGATTTAAATTTTTTTAATAGTGTCACCACTGTCTTTTCACCAATTCCACGAATATTAGACAGTTCACTGTTAATGGCTCCTTTACTTCTTTTATTCCTGTGATGGGTAATTCCGAATCTGTGGGCCTCATTTCTCAACTGTTGAATGATCTTCAATGTTTCCGATTTCTTATCCAGATATAAGGGAATCGAATCACCCGGATAATAGATCTCCTCTAATCTTTTCGCTATTCCTATGATCGCTATTTTTCCTCTTAAGCCTAATATATCAAGACTTTTTAAAGCAGATGACAACTGCCCCTTACCTCCATCGATCACAATTAGTTGTGGTAAATCCAAGCCCTCTTCTACGAGTCTTTTATACCTCCTGTGCACAACCTCCTCCATCGAAGCATAATCATCCGGACCTTCAACAGTTTTAATATTAAAATGTCGGTATGCTTTTTTATCAGCTTTCCCATTCTTAAAAACAACACAAGCCGCAACGGGATGACTTCCTTGGGTATTCGAGTTGTCAAAACATTCGATATGCCTGGGCTCTTCTTTAAGTCTGAGGTCCTTCTGCATCTGGGCCATAATTCTTTTTGTATGCCTGTCCGGATCCACAATTTGAATTTGTTTAAATCGCTCCTGTCTGAAGTATTTGGCATTTCTGATCGATAATTCAACGATGCGCTTTTTGTCTCCCTGCTTTGGAACCGTAACTTTTACAATATCCCCTATATCAACATTTAAGGGTGTGTAAATCTCAGCTGATGTAGAATGAAATCGATCCCGGATCTCAACAATGGCCAATTCAAGTAAAGACTTATCATCTTCATCTAATTTTTTTTTGATCTCAACGGTATGAGACTGTATGATCGCTCCATTGACAATCTTAAGAAAATTAATGTATGCAAAAGATTCATCTGAAACGATACTAAATATATCAACATTCGTAATTGACGGATGAACAACGGTTGACCGTGCCTGGTAATTTGATAGCATCTCGATCTTTTCCTTTATTTTATGTGCTTCTTCAAATTCAGCCTTTTCGGCAAAATCTAACATTAACTTCTCAAAGCGTTTTAAGGAAGCACCGAATTGTCCTTTGATAATATTCCTGATCTCTTTGATATCCTGGTTGTAGTCCTCCTCTGACTGCAGTCCTTCACAGGCTCCTTTACAATTCTTGATATGGTACTCAAGACAGATCTTATATTTACCGCTATCAATATTCTCTGGGGAGAGATTATAGGCGCAACTCCGCAAGGGGTACAATTCTTTGATCAGAGAAAGTAAGGCTCTTACTGTTTTTACTGAGGTATAGGGCCCAAAGTATTCAGAGCCATCCTTCCATAAATTTCTGGTAAGAAAAATTCTCGGAAATGCTTCTTTCTTGATACAGATCCAAGGATATGTTTTGTCATCTTTCAGTAAAACATTATACCTGGGCTGGTACTTTTTGATAAGATTATTCTCTAAAAGCAGTGCATCGGTCTCGGTCTCTACCACTATATGTTTGATATGGGCAATCTTCTTTACAAGAACCCTTGTTTTACCATTATCATGGTGTTTTGTAAAATAAGAAGAAACCCTTTTTTTAAGGTTTTTGGCTTTTCCTATGTACAATAGTTTATCTGACCGGTCATAGTATTGATATACTCCGGGGGAACTGGGTAAAGATTTTATTTGAACTTCTAACTCCAAATCAATATTGTCTTTTAATTTTCAAGACCTTGAATCATGTAAAATAACAGGTAAAAAGTCTAATTTTCTGTAATTCGTAAAATTTTTTTTCAAAATTGATCAACAGACAATTTGAGTTTCCTTATTAATTACTCCTAAAACTTCTGTTTATTGCATTTTAGGGATTCAAAATAATAAAGATTGTACAATATAAAATTAATTTTTTGTCATTTTAATAAATGGCTTTCACCGTCTTGTAAAGCCCTGAATATGGACACTTTATCCAATCAATATTTGTACTTTTACACCTTCAATCAATATTATAAAAATACGTTTTTAAAATACTAGGAAATGAAATATTGGAAAAAACTTACACATCACAACTTACAATCCAGAATCGAAGATGCACTGAAAGAAAATGTAGATTTTGAGAATGATACCTCATTGGGCTATCCTGCCTCAAAATTAGACGATAAGGTTTTTTACAGTGATGCCCCATTTCTAAAAGATGCTCCCACTTTAAAAACCTATGTAGCCAATCCTAATCATATTGGTTGTCACACCTTTGGATCATCAGAAAGTGCTTTTAAAGGTACACAGGAAATTGAGCGTGAAGTGTTAAGAGTTCTTGCGGTTGATTTTTTCAAAATGGAGGATGAACAATTTGATGGCTATATCGCACCTGGAGGAACCGAAGCCAACATTCAGGCCATTTGGGTTTTTAGAAATTATTTCAATCATAATTTTGATGCCAAAAATAATGAGATCGCCATATTGGCCTCAGAAGATACCCATTATTCGCTGCCAAAAGCCTCTAATCTCTTGAGTCTTGACTTACTTCTAGCCCCTGTAGATTTTAAAACAAGGGAGATTGATCCTGCTGCTCTGGAAAGTCTCGTAAAAGAAGCTGTTGCTGATGGTAAAAAATATTTTATTGTTGTGGCCAATATGGCGACTACCATGTTCGGTTCAGTTGATGATCCGGATGTTTATACAGACCTGCTCGAAAATATGGGATTAGACTATAAATTGCACATAGATGGTGCATATGGCGGCTTTGTTTATCCATTTAGTAATTTGAAATCAAAAATAAATTTTTCTAACCCCAAAGTTTCTTCAATTACGATCGATGCTCATAAAATGCTACAAGCGCCTTATGGTACTGGTGTTTATTTGAGTAGAAAAGGATTGATTGAAAATGTATTGACCAAGGAGGCTGAATATGTAGAAGGTATGGACCTTACTCTTTGTGGTAGCCGATCCGGGGCAAACGCAATCGCGGTTTACATGATTTTATTTACTTACGGGCCATACGGTTGGTATGAAAAGATCAGTGTATTACTCATGAGAACCAATTGGTTTTGTAAACAACTGGATCAGTTGAGTATTCCATATTTCAGGAATGAACATATGAATATAGTCACCTTATATTCCTCTCATGTTCCTAAAGATATTGCTGAAAAATTCGATCTTGTTCCTGAGCAACACAATGAAAACAATAAATGGTATAAAGTAGTGATCATGGATCATGTAGAGATTGACAATTTATTACAATTGATCGATGAGCTAAAAGACAGAATGAAATTGGCTTAGTCTAAATTATGCTCTTCGGCAATAATCTCTGATGCATCAGGCTTTTTCTTTGGAAATATAGTCTTGTTGAACACAATTAACAAACCTACGCCGGTACTGATGGCTGTATCAGCTACATTAAAAACAGGATCAAAAAACGTTAGATTCCGATTCTCAAACAGAGAAAAATGATCTCCCCCGATCAATGGTAACCATGATGGAAAATCAAAACTGATACTCGGTACCCAATCAGGTAAAATTGTGTCAACAATTGGAAAGTATAACATGTCAACTACCTTTCCGAAGAATAATGAATTATATCCTCCTTCTGGAGGAAGAAAAGTAGCTACCTGTCGATAACTGTCACTAAAGAAAATCCCGTAAAAAACAGAATCGATAATATTTCCTAGAGCACCGGCAAAAATCAAAGAAATGGCAGTGATCAAAATACGATGTGAATTATTTTTTAGCGCATCATACAACCAATAACCAATTCCCGTAATCGCAACTAATCGAAACAAAGTCAAAAACAGTTTACCAGACTTACCACCAAATTCCTTGCCCCAAGCCATACCATTATTTTCCAAAAAATGGATTCGGAACCAATCCAAGCCCATTACTTTGATCTCTTCGCTCAACACAAAATGTGTCTTGATATAGATTTTGGAAACCTGATCAATTAAAAGAATGATGACGATAATTATAATTGCTTTTTTCACGAATTTCTTTTCTTTGTTCAATATAATTGTGTGCTTTTAAGGGCGCTACAATATTACTAAAAATTAGTCTTTTGGTCCATTTAAATAAATATTAGCCAAAATCGTCCTAATGACTATCGAATTTTCAGGTTTTCCGATTGTTTGAAATAGTTTTTTATCCGGCTTGACTGCGTCTTTATAGTGTAACTTATTTATCAAAACTCCCAAGTTCGTCTCTGCATCAATTTTTGTGTTTCTGATCTCATTCAAAAAAACGCTACCTGAATTTAAACTCAGTTTAACAGGATCATTCATATTACGGAGTTTAATAATTCCGTCTTCCACTTTTACATTCAAATCACCGGAAAAATTATTCGAATACAGATTCCCCTCGATAAAAGAGATATACAGTGTTTTTCCTTTCGGAACATAAATTTGATAGGAGATATAATTGGGCTCTACATGACATACTTTGTCGTCACCAAGAGATTCTTCTACAACTTTAATTTCATGATCACTCAACAACACATGCCCTTCTTTCTCTTCCAATTGAAAACTTGGCGATATGCTAGTCCCTTCAGCTCTAACTATAATAATGGATTCGTTGTCAGAATTTAACAAGTCTATATGATCTATCAGATCAAACTCAATAAGAATATTTTCTGCTTTAGAATCTATTCTTTTTTCGACAATTTCCTGACTGTAAGCATACACAACACATAAATAAAAGATCCATGAACATGATCTCCTTAAGCGGTCGTATCTGCCTCGTTTACTAATACTGTTGGTTCTTTGCTGCTATACTTAAAGTAGCATGAGGAACAAGTTTTAAACGTTCCTTTTGAATGAGGTTCCCTGTTACACGACAAACCCCATAAGTTTTATTTTCAATTCGCAGCAAGGCATTCTTCAGGTCTCTGATAAATTTTTCCTGACGAATGGCCAATTGTACATTTGCCTCTTTTGACATGGTTTCAGATCCTTCTTCAAAAGCCTTAAAGGTTGGCGAAGTATCATCCGTACCATTATTACTGTCATTTTTAAACGTGCTTTCAATCAAACCTAAATCTTTACTTGCATGATTGATTTTTTCTTCTATGATCGATTTAAACTCTGCTAAATCCTGATCTGAGTATCTAATTTTATTCTCACTCATCATTTTGCTTTTTCTAAGAACAATACTGAATTTATCTGGTCAAAAACAATATCAGTCCCAATTTCAACTTCTTCTTTTAATATTAATTCTTTGGTTAATGTTTCATTTTTAATATACTCTGCATTGAGAGCAATCGCTTCGTCAATAAAACCATCTTTTTTGATATAAAGGTTGATCTTATCCGTTACTTCCAAGCCACTTTCCTTTCTTAAATTTTGAATTCTATTCACCAATTCTCTGGCGATACCTTCATTCTTTAGCTCCTCTGATATTGAAACGTCTAAAGCAACGGTTAAATTGCCTTGATTGGCAACTAACCAACCTTCTATATCCTGTGTTGTGATCTCAACTTCCTCCAACAACAGATTTTCCTTCTTTCCATTTATTTCAATCATCAATGCCCCTTCTCGCTCAATCCCTTCAATATCCTCATTCGTCAAACCATTTATAGCCTGACCCACAAATCTCATTTCCTTACCATATTTAGGACCAAGGACCTTAAAATTAGGCTTGATATTCTTGATAAGAATACCTGAAGCGTCATGCAGCAACTCAACTTCTTTTACATTTACTTCCGAAATAATCAAATCGGAAACTGCTTCAATATCTAATTTATCCTGTTCATCCATAACAGGAATCATTATTTTTTGCAAAGGTTGACGAACTTTGATCATTTCCTTTTTTCTGAGTGACAATACCATTGAAGATATTGACTGAGCCTTTTGCATCTTTCTTTCCAGGGACGGATCAATCAACGCTTCATCTGCTTTTGGAAATTCACCCAAATGTACAGAACTTAATTTATTTTCAAAAACGTTTTTTGTTAAATCTCGGTACAAATTATCCATAAAAAAAGGAGCAATCGGAGAGGCCATTTTTGCCGTAGTCAGCAAACATGTATACAAGGTTTGATAGGCTGAAATCTTATCTTTTTGATAGTCTCCCTTCCAAAACCTTCTTCTACATAACCTTACGTACCAGTTACTCAAATTTTCTCCAACAAAATCCTGAATCGCCCTTGCAACTTTCGTTGGCTCATAATCATCGTAATAACGCTCTACTTTTTTGATCAGCGAATTCAATTCTGACAAAATCCAACGATCTATCTCTGGTCTTTCTTCATTCGGGATCTCCTCTTCTGTATATGAGAATTTATCGATATTAGCATATAATGAGAAAAAAGAATAGGTATTGTAAAGTGTCCCAAAGAATTTTCTTCTCACTTCCTCTATCCCGTCGATATCAAATTTCAGGTTATCCCATGGGTTTGCATTTGAGATCATATACCATCTTGTGGCATCAGGACCATATTTTTTCATGGTATCAAAAGGATCTACACCATTCCCAAGCCTTTTTGACATTTTCTTTCCGTTCTTGTCAAGTACAAGCCCGTTTGATACTACATTTTCGTAGGCAACACTGTCAAAGTTCATGGTGGCTATAGCGTGAAGCGTATAGAACCATCCTCTGGTTTGATCTACACCTTCTGCTATAAAATCAGCCGGATAAAACTCCCGGTTGTCAATTTTTTCTTTATTTTCAAAAGGATAGTGCCATTGCGCATAAGGCATTGCACCTGAATCAAACCATACATCTATAAGATCTGATTCTCTTTTCATGGCTTGCCCTTTATCCGAAACCAAAACAATTTGATCCACTATGTTCTTGTGAAGATCGATCTTATCATAGTTTTCCTCACTCATGTCTCCAACAACAAAATCTTCGAAAATATCCTTATCCATAAATCCTTTAGCTATGGATTTTTGCATTTCGGATTTTAGCTCCTCAACAGATCCAATGATGATCTCTTCTGATCCATCTTTTGTTCTCCAGATAGGTAATGGAGTACCCCAGAACCTTGATCTGGACAGATTCCAGTCATTGGCGTTTTGAAGCCAGTTACCAAATCTTCCCTCACCGGTCGATTTTGGCTTCCAATTGATCGACTGATTCAACTCGAACATTCTATCTCTCTTATCGGTCACTTTAATAAACCAGGAATTTAATGGATAATATAAAATTGGTTTATCTGTTCTCCAGCAATTTGGATAACTGTGCTTATACTTTTCTACCTTAAAAGCTTTATTCTCTTCTTTTAATTGTATCGCGATTTCTACATCAACTGATCTTTCCGGCTCTTTACCATCATCATAATATTCATTCTTGACATATTTTCCGGCATATTTACCAGTATGAGAGGTGAATTTTCCTTGCAGATTTACCAGTGGAACCGGATTATTATGATCATCCATAACCAACATCGGAGGAACTTCCGGTTTCGCCTGTTTTGCAACCAAGGCATCATCTGCACCAAATGTTGGTGCCGTGTGCACAATTCCGGTACCGTCTTCAGTAGTAACAAAATCTCCTGCAATCACCCGGAATGCATTTTCAGCATTCTGATAAGGCAAAGTCCAGGGAAGAAGTTGCTCATATCTGATGTCAAGTAAATCAACTCCTTTACATTCATCGATTATTTTATAGGGTATTACTTTATCTCCTGCCTGATAAGATTCCAGAGTCATTTCTTCATTGGCCTCTTGAAATTTCTTCCCCATCTGGTAGCCTACCAATTCCTTGGCCAGAACTACATTGACAGGTTCAAAAGTATACTGGTTATAGGTTTTTACGATGACATAGTCTATCTTTTTGCCAACTGTCAGGGCCGTATTTGAAGGCAGCGTCCATGGCGTAGTGGTCCAAGCCAATATATAAAGATCACCTTCTATTATTTTTAGACTTTCAGGTAAAGTATCTGGTATCACTTTAAATTGTGCAACAACAGTGGTATCTGTAACATCCTGATAAGTCCCCGGCTGATTGAGCTCGTGCGAACTTAAGCCTGTTCCTGCTTTTGGAGAATATGGCTGGATCGTATAACCTTTATAAAGTAATTTCTTTTGATAAAGATTCTTTAGCAACCACCAAAGCGTCTCCATGTATTTAGGCTTATAAGTGATATAAGGATCATTCATGTCTACCCAGTGACCCATTTTTTTTGTAAGATCTTCCCAGATATCTGTGTAGCGTAATACTGCCTTTTTACAAGCCTGATTGTACTCCTCAACGCTTACCTTTTTTCCGATGTCTTCTTTTGTGATACCGAGCTCTTTTTCCACTCCCAATTCTATGGGTAAACCATGGGTATCCCAGCCGGCTTTTCTTTGAACCTGAAAACCTTGCAAAGTTTTGTATCGGCAAAACAGATCTTTGATCGCTCTTCCCATTACATGGTGAATTCCGGGAAGTCCGTTTGCAGAAGGAGGACCTTCAAAAAAAACGAAACTTTCCTTGCCTTCTCTTGAGCTAATACTTTTTTGAAATATATCATTCTCTTCCCAAAATTCGAGCGTTTTTTCGGCAATTGCCGGTAGGTCCAGTCCTTTATATTCCTTGAAAGTATGACTCATGTTTTCTTGCGAATTCTATTATTTTGCAAAAGTACATATTTTCTGAAAATTTTCGTTCAATACCACAAAAAAAGCATCACGCTAATGCGTAATGCTTTTCTTTTTTATATCTGATTTTCAATATGCTATTTGTGGATCACTACAAATTCTGTCCTTTTATTTTGTCTGTGTTCAGATTCTGTACATTTTACTCCATTTGAACAGCCGTTGACCAATTTGGTTTCTCCAAATCCTTTTCCGGTAATTCTTCTCGAATCTACCCCGATACCGATAAGATATCTGACAGTTTCTGAGGCTCGTTTCTGGGATAACCACATATTATATCCATCACCTCCTCTAGAGTCAGTATGAGAACCAAACCGTACGATCATATCAGGAAATTTATCCATCAATCTAGCAACCTTAGCTAATTCGTCATAAGATCTTTCCAAAATATTCGCCTCATTGAGTTCAAATTCAATCGTTCTCACATTTAGTATTTCATTGCCATTCACCTTGATAAATTCTTTTTCATCCAATTTGAGGGTAATCTTATTTTCATAAGTATTGACCTTAGTAGTTACCAAAGTTGTATCTGTTTCAAAAAAACCAAACTTATCGCCGGCAATTTTATAGGTCTCATCGCATTTCACCTTGAAGAAGAATTCACCATTTTTTAAAGTCTCTATTCTTCTGATTTTTTCTCCTTTACTATCATAAATCGAAGCAAAAGCGTTTGATAAAGGTTGTCCTGTCTTTTTATCAACAATGATTCCTTGAACAACCTGATCGCAAATCGGATTTACGGTGAGTTGTTTGAAAAAATAAATATCATCATCTCCTTTACCTCCTCTTCTATTCGAAGAAAAATAACCACTTTGACTTTCCTGGTCGATAATAAAAGAAAAATCATCTCCTTTACTGTTCATGGGTTTACCAAGATTGATAGGCTCTTCTAAAGATCCGTCAAGTTTGGTCATATAAATATCATAGCCTCCCTGTCCGTCAGGCTTATTGGATGAAAAATAAAGAATGTCTCCATCTACATAAGGTGTGTATTCTCTATACTTTGAATTTACAGTAGGACCGAGATTTATTGGAGCTCCGTAATGCCCATTATTGATAGAAACTTTATAGATATCTGTTTGTCCATAACCACCCGGTTTATCCGAAATATAAAAAAGTGTTTTTCCATCCTCTGAAACAAAAGGATGACCCGTACTGTATTTATCATTATTGATCGTTAAGGTCATGACATTTGTCCGACTTCCTGATTCACCCACATTAGCCCTAAAAATCTTTAGATTACTTGATCTAACTTTACCTTGCATATAGTTATTGGAGGTGAAATATAATTCTTTCAGATTCGGTGAAAAAGCAACCATAGCGTCATGGTATTTTGAATTTACCGCACTAGAGAAAGGTCTTACTCTTGTAATTTCACCATCTTTCTCCAAATTACCAATATAAAGATCAAGAAAAGGTTGGTCGTTACCTTCCCAAGTTTTATTGGAAATCCCATTTTTTCTTGAGGAAGAAAATACAATCTTGTCTTTTCCATAAAACGTAGCCCCAAAGTCTCCATTCTCAGAATTTGCCTCCAAACTCTTCACTTTGTATTGTGCAGCTGTCAATTGAGCATATAACACAACAGACAATAACATAAAAAGAATTGAAAATATAGTTTTCATACAATTATACTTTAACAAAAAACCAACGAAATTCGCTGGCTTTTAGTATTTGATCGAGTTACATTTTTATAATCACAAATTCCGTACGCCTGTTCATCGCGTGTTGCGCTTCGGTACAGTCGACTCCATCGGCACATCCATTGATCAATTGACTTTCTCCATACCCTTTTCCAGTGATTCTACTTGCATCGACTCCTTTTTCAAGGATATAATTTACTGTAGATGATGCTCTTCTTGTTGATAACCAAGTATTGTATCCAATAATCCCTCTTGAATCGGTATGTGAACCAGATTCGATGATCATTTCAGGGTATTTACTCATTAAATCAACAACTTTATCTAATTCTTTCATTGCTTCCTTGTTTAAATAGGAAGAATTCAATTCAAAATAGATCGGTTCAATATTGACCACATATGTACTTGGTCTAACTTTTACGATTTCCTCCGGCAAGACTTCCGGCATACCCTCGGGTTTATCTTCAACAACTGCAAGAACAGGCTCCATTTGTTCGAGAATTTCTCCTGTTCCGAGTAATATGAGTAGTTTTAATTTTTTGTCAGCCTCCATTGATGTTGTAAGTGACTTACTTTGTGTAGTGTAACCCTCTTTACTTCCTTCCAATTTATAACTGGTATCGCAATAAGCAGGGAGTTCAAACATCCCTTCTTCATCAACAACAACTTCTTCAACTACATTTCCGTCAGCATCTTTGATCGCTACTACCGCACCTCTAATGATTTCAGTGGTGTTCTGATCTCTTACCTCACCTGTGATCAATTGACGACATTTAAATATAACTGGTTCTTCTTCGATGAATGAATAGAGATCATCATCTCCTACTCCACCGCTTCTATTTGAAGAAACATATCCTTTTCTGGTTTTGCTATTGATAATAAAAGTAACATCGTCGGCACTTGAGTTTATCGGTTTATTTAATAATATAGGCTCTGGAGTATAATCCACTAATCGAGTGGCATAAACATCAAATCCGCCCATTCCTCCATCTTTATCAGATGAGAAATATAAAACTTCACCATCAACAAAAGGAGAAAATTCCTTTGCGGAAGAATTGATCTTCCATCCTAAATTTTCAGGATTTCCAAAACCACTTTGATTGATTGCTACTTTAAAAATATCTGTTTGTCCATATCCTCCTGGCATGTCAGAAACAAAATACAATGTTTTCTCATCAGGGCTCAAAGCCGGATGACCCACTGAATATTCTACATTATTAAAAGGCATTGGAATGATATTTACCCATTCTCCTTTCTCATTGATAGAAGCTTTGAACATGGCCAGATTAGCCATTTCTTTTTCACTCCTAGACAGTTTTTTATTGTAGAAATTATTTCTTGTAAAGTAAACTGTTTTTAGATCTCTCGTAAAAACAACGTCTGCCTCGTGATAGCGTGTATTGACCTCCCCCTTCATCAAGGTAACATTTTCAAGGTCACCATTTGGAAGAATATCGCCAACATATAATTCTAAAAATCTTTGATTGTTGTCAACCCAAACGTCATTCACTAAAGTTATCCCTTTTTTTGGTGAAGCATAAACCAGTTTATCTTCTCCAAAGAAGGCCGTTCCAAAATCAGAATTTTTTGAGTTGACGGTAAGTAAATTGATTGAGTACTTTCCTGCGCCTTCAGTTTGAGCATATGATACTCCTAATGAAAATAGAAGCAATGCCAAAATGTAATTTTTCATAAATTCCCCTTTTTTATGTTTTTCTACACAGCCCTAGAAAAATCTAGGTGACTTCAAATTCTTTTTTGAGAAGTCAATGTCATACAATAATATAATCTCATGTGATCCACCGGTTTGTGCATTTGAGAATTCTGAGATCGTATAATCGTAAGCATAACCAATTCTAAAATCAGGGGTAACTCCGAAATTGAATAACAAACTAACGGCATCGTCTATTCTGTAACTCGCACCTACTTCGAACCTATCATACATTAGGAAGTTTGCGTTAATATCTATTGAGACCGGTGCTCCGGTTACTCCTTTAAACATCAATGATGGTTTAAACTTTAATGTACTGGACAGGTCAAAAACATATCCACCGGTCAAAAAATAATGAACTTCCTCAGAGGCCTTGGTGTTGATATTATCTTTGTCTAAATGTTCAGATTTCAAAATATTTGGAACTGAGAAACCGGCATACCATTTGTTGGTATAGTAGTAAACTCCTGCACCAAAATTCGGAAACGCATCGTTAATATTTTCATCAAATACAGGGTCTCCTGAATTCGAAGTCTGTGGCAATACTACATCCAACAGATTCACATTTAGCAAAGTCACACCACCTTTTAATCCAAAGGCCAATCTTCCTTCATCCGAGGTGGTTAACGTATAGGAAAAATCCGCATAAATATTCTGCTCTTTAGCGGGGCCTATTTCATCTGCAATTACAGAGAGTCCAACCCCTACTTTTTTTCCTAACGGCGCATGAACATCAAAAGTTAATGTTTTTGGTGCTCCATCCACACTCGTCCACTGGCTACGCCCCAACAAACCTAAACTTAAGGTTCCTCTAGAACCAGCGTATGCTGGATTTACAACGTTCATATTATACATATATTGTGTATACTGAGGATCTTGTTGTGCATTGGTCTCGTTAAAGAATAGTAAAAAACCAATAGCTAAGAAAATTGTTATTTTTTTCATTTGTTAAATTTTATTCATTTGACAATCAAATTGTCATTTAAATAGTAATGAGTTGTTAAAGAAATATTTTTTGAAATCTCATTACCCCCTTTTTTATTGTGATTGGGTAGCATAGCTTTGATGAAATGCTACCCAAAAAGTTTTCTATTAGTAATTCACATATACCCAACCTTTGTCAGGAGATTTGTTACCATCATTGTATTGAATCAGATAGAAATAAGTTCCTGCAGGTACCAATTGTCCTTTACTCAAGGTCATGTTACCTGTAGATTCGCCATTCCACCAATTCGGATTCAGGCTACCATTATTATCGTACTGATACACACTGTTACCCCATCTGTCAAATACCTCCATCGTAAAGTTCGGTGTTTCAATTAAGCCAGGAATACTGAACAAGTCATTTTCACCATCTCCATTTGGAGAGAATCCACTTGGGATCAAACTAGTGTTAAATACCAATCGCACTCCGTCTGAGATCAATTCTAGAACAGGATCACATGCATAGTCTGGAGATGTCAAAACAACTCTGTATCTGCTTCCTTCTAATTTACCTCTTGCATCATTAATTCTTAACCTGTCGGTATCTACTCCACTGTATTTGATGTCATTTACCAAATTCATCCAGCTATTTCCTCCATCCATACTTTGTTGCCATTGATAGAATGTGGCAGTGGCAGAAACTTCAAATATGGCATCATCTCCGAGCGCGATTTCCGTTTCTTCAGGTTGATTTTCGATTGAAGAAGGTTCTCCTGCTTCCTGGAAGTCAAAAATACCATTGTTGTCTAGATCATTCGGGGTTGTATATCCTCCTTGTCCTGTTACTTGACCATCCGCATTAACTGTTACCGGTGAAGTTCCAAGAATTCCATCTCCATCAGGATCTGTAAATCCAGCCTCAACAGTATCAGCACATCCGTCGCTATCAGAATCTAAACTTATTCTGTCAGGTCTTCCATCCAAGTTTGAATCTGTAACTTCACCTTCAACAGTATCAAAAATACCATCATTGTCATCATCAACATCTACAATATCAAAAACGCCATCATTGTCAGTATCTAATAAGACATTATAGCTTGCTGCTACTGAAGCATCTCCCGGATCACATGAGAAAGCAATATTACTTGCAACCACTCTGTATTCATTAAAGTAATCTGGAATAACCAGTCCTGAAACCGTTAAGGTCGCTGTTGATGTGCCACTGTATTTAGTATCATCACTAAGTGGTGTAAAACTCACACCATCAGCACTAATTTCCCATTGATAAGTATCTCCATCAGAAGTAGCTATGTAAGTTGCGCTACCACCAAGAATAAAGTCCTGATCAACCGGATCTCCGGTAATATTCGCAGCTGCACCAGCCTCCTGGAAATCATAAGTTCCATTATTATCTAAATCATTCGGTGTTGTGTATCCATTTGTTCCACTAGTTACTTGACCAGTTAAAGGATCAACAGTTACAGGAGAATTCCCTAAAAGGCCATCTCCATCACCATCAGTAAAGCCGGCTTCAACAACATCGTCACATCCATCCGAATCCGAATCCAATTCAAATCTATCCGGTGTTCCATTATTGTTCGAATCACCTCCATTAGGACCGGCATCTTCTACAGTATCAAATATACCGTCGTTATCATCATCAACATCCACAATGTCTGGCACACCATCATTGTCATTATCAGGTAAACTCACAATCAAAGCCGCATCCGATGTTGTTACAGGATCACAGGCAAAGGCAATATTATTCACACGAACTCTGTATCCGTATCCTAACATACTTACGCTTACATTTGAAACTGTTAAACTTGCTGTTTCTGCACCTGAATAATCACCTCCATCAACTACATCATTCCATGTAGTGCCGTCTGTACTTTCTTCCCACTGATAAGTATCTGCAGAAGCAACAACATCAAACGTTATTGCACCTCCCGGTACAAGATTTTGATCTATTGGTTGCGTTGTTATTGCTGCAGCACTTCCTGCTTCCTGGAAGTCTGGAGTACCGTTATTATCTAAATCATTTGGTGCAGTATAACCGTCGGTTGCACTTGTCACCAATCCGGTTGCATCAACAACAGGTGGGCTTGCAGTTCCTAAATTTCCAGAACCATTATCCGTAAACCCAGCTTCAGTTACATCAAAACATCCGTCACCATCTGAATCTAAATTAATTCTATCTTCATTTGTGCCTGGATCTGTATTTCCTGGTTCAACAGTATCTAAAATACCGTCATTGTCATCATCTACATCCACTATATCAAATACACCATCATTGTCGAAATCACTTGGAGTGATATATCTGGCTACAGCAGAAAGTGTTTTTGGATCACATGCATAGCCAATATTGTTAACCAAAACTCTGTATCTATAAGTCAATTTACTGACATCGGAATTCGTAACAGATAAATCTGCTGTTTCAGTCCCTGCATAATCACCAACATCAGTCAGAATAGTCCAATTAGCACCTCCGTCTTGACTCTCTTCCCACTGATATGTATCAGCTGTTGCCACAACGTTAAAAGTTGAAATTCCAATGATAAGCGCCTGATCCGTTGGTTGAGTGGTAATCGTGGCAGGAGCTCCTGCTTCCTGGAAATCTCTTGTTCCTGATCCATTAAGATCATTAGGAGGAGTATAACCATCAGTTCCACTTGTTACCTGACCGTTAGCATCAACTGTTATTGGGAAATTTCCTAATTGACCGTCACCATTAACATCCGTAAATCCAGCTTCTGTCACGTCAAAACATCCGTCTCCGTCAGAATCCAGATTCGTTGCATCAGGATTCGTTGAAGGATCAGTATTCCCTGCTTCGTCAACATCTAGAATACCGTCATTATCATCATCAACATCAACGACGTCAAACACTAAATCTTTATCAAAATCACCTGGTGTTATAAAAGTAGCATCTGTTGAAGTGCTTCCCAGGTCGCAGGCATAAGCTATATTATTTACCAATACTCTGTACCTGTGATTCACTTTGCTGAAATCAGGAGTTGAAACTGTCAGATCAGGAGTTGTTGTTCCTGAATAGTCACCCGTATCAGTTAAAGTCGTCCATGTTAATCCATTGTCAATACTTTCTTCCCACTCATAAGACCCGTCAATGGCTGCCAGATCAGTAACTACAGAAAAAGTAGAAGATCCTGCCAAAACATATATTTGATCTGTTGGCTGTGTGGTTATATTTGCTGCTGCTCCGGCTTCCTGGAAATCAGGATCTACTGAACCATTATTATTTGCAGGTGGTGTATATCCATCTGTTCCACTTGAAACTG
>JAAESS010000372.1 GCA_024229195.1 Flavobacteriales bacterium
AAACATTTATCAATATCTTCAGGATGAACTCTATTACTCCATTCTTCAAGAGTTTTACCAATTTCATCATCCTTAAAACCAATCATTGATTTCCATTTTTTGGAGAAAAAAACTTCATTTGTTGCTGCATTCCAGTCCCAAACACCAATCCCTGCACCATCAAGGGCTAATTTCCATCTTTGTTGGCTTAAAAACAGCTCTTCCTTCATGGCTACTTCTTCCGATATATCCTTAAATACAGATATATAATGAGTAATTTTTCCACTTTTATGTGAAACGGGGGCAATGGTTTGCTCTAAATGGAATAAATTTCCAGAAGCGTCTTTATCAACCATCTTAGCAGAAAAAACCTCTCCAGAATTCAATATTTGGTACATATTCTTGTAGAAGTGGTTGTCATAGAGGCCTGATTTTAGCAGGGAGGGTGTACTATCAATTATATCAGCATTTTTATATCCTGTGATTCGTTCAAAGGCAGGATTTGAATATAAAAACTTACCCTTG
>JAAESS010000373.1 GCA_024229195.1 Flavobacteriales bacterium
CTGAAATCTCGTTTTTACATCTCTATTTTAGCAAAGATCTTTCATTGAGCTTTCGCAATAATTCCTTAGGAGCAATGTTTTGTGCATCAGCAATGCTTTCGATTTGTAAAAGTTGGTCATTTATCATTCTATTTTGATTTTTTTGAGATAAGCTGTCACTTAGTCGTTTCCTGGGCCTTCCACCAATATCTATATCAACTGGTTTGGCAAACACAACATCAAAAGTCTCTTTTCTCCAATTTGTTTTACTTGATTAACTATTTTGGAAAGCCTTTACTTTTACCTTTCAAATGAACCCTTAACGTTTTTCTAAATTTGATTTGAACCCAAGTTATGCTCGTCTTTTAGATTTGAGCCATTAATGCCCATATAAGGAAATTTGTTACCAGACCCCTAGTTTTTAAATCGTATGAATTCTTTTGCTATTTCTAGAAAGCCTCTACTCTTACCTTTCAAATGAGTCTTTAACCATGTCTCAAACGTGATTAAAACCCAAGTTATGCCCTTTTTTGAGATTTGGGTCTCTAATGCCCATATAAGGAAATTCCTTACCAAGCCCCAAATGCTGAATATTTTTCAACTCTTTACCTATCTTTAAAGAGCCAATGTTACCACCTTTCAAAAAAGTTATTTACCAATTTCTTAACAATGTTTAAACCTAAGGTATACTTGTTTTTTAAGAAAATCCCAATAATGACCAAATAAGGAAATTCGTTCCCAGGCTCCCAATTGCGATCATTTCTAATTTTCTTTCCAATTTTTGAAAAGCTTTTATTTTAACCTTTGTGATGAGCCCTTGACCTTTATGTTCAGGCTAGTTTATCAAAAGTTATGAGGTTTTTTCCATAATTTTTGATTCTGGGCACACTGTGCTCAGAATTACTCTTACCTCCATTCTAGCGGTTGAATGCATGA
>JAAESS010000374.1 GCA_024229195.1 Flavobacteriales bacterium
CTCTATGCTGGTCTCATTTGCATAAGATCGTTGGCTGATTCCGCCAAAATGATATAAGCCATCAATGCTTTTTTCTTTTTCCAATGCCATTTTTGCTGCAGATGTAATCGAAACAGGGTCACCCAAATCAAAAGGAATTACCCTTGAAGTGCTTCCATTTTTTTGACAAATTTCTACTACCTTCTGCAAGTCAATTTTATTTCTTGCTGATAAAATCAAATGACATTTCTTTTCAGATAATTCAATGGCTACAGCTCTTCCAATTCCTGACGAAGCACCTGTTATCCACAAAGTTTTTCCGGTAAATTTCATTTAATTTTCTTTTAATAGAGGTCACGAAGATAGAAGATAAAATTTGATTTGATTAAAAAGTTTGAGACTGTTTTATCATCCTTTTATTATACCTAATTTACTTTTTAGACGGCATTGGAATCAAAACAGAAACCTCCTTTTTATATTTTTCAAATGCAGAAGCTCTGTTTTTGATCATTTGTTTTTCTTTCATAGGAATCGAAGCAAAAAGAAACATCAAGAGCATCCCTACGGAGCCTATTGAAGTATACCATGGCGCATCAAAAGCCAAACCCATTCCGAGTAAACCAATCCAAAAAAGAATTTCTCCTAAATAGTTTGGGTTTCTAGAATAAGACCAAATTCCTGTGTTTAGAATGTCCTCTTTTTTCTTATTTTTTCTCTCCCTGAAACGCGCCAATTGGTTATCGGCGATATATTCAAACCAAATACCCAGAAAAGCTATAAATGCAGAAATGTAAAAGAGAAACGTAAATTGTATTTCTCCAATATCATAGACCCAGAATAAGGGCCACATTCCCAAAAAAACAATCAAAGTTGGAAATAAGTGAATCCCCAGAAAGTTAATGGGTTGGAAAAACTTTCCAAATTGATTTCTGAAGTTTACATATCTCCAGTCTTCATGGTGCCATCCGGGAAACCCTCTTGCCCAACTCAGTGTTAACCTCCAAGACCACAAACTAATTGCTATGGCGCATACCCATTGATAGATCTGCCAGTCTGAACCTCCAAAATAAATAAACCATATTAGGAGAAAAAAGAATGGAACAACCGACCAATAAGGATCATAAACACTGCTGTTCCTTTTTATAAGGGAAAAAATAAAGGTTGCAACAGTCATGACCAAATCAGCATATATAAACCTCATCAAGGGTTCTGAATTATTCAATAGATCGTATGTTATCCATCCAATGATTGCTACTATGATATACATAATTGTTACCTCTAAAAGGGCTCTTCTCTTGTTGTTCATGATATATTAATTCGATTATAATGGTTGACCTCAAGATACCGATTATTCAACCAAGCATATTTTAAAAGATTTTCAGTAGATGAAGGGCGTTTAATTCTTGCAAATTTAGAAACAAGGCCTGTTGCATGTTTGTCTTCATCATGCGTTGCGATTACCTTCTTTGGGTTTAAAGTTTCACATAAATATTCTACTCCTTTTAAACCCGGTGAAACTACGCCACCCAGGAAAAACGGTAGGCTATAATAATTAAATGGTGTAATTAAAAGTTGACATGGAGATGATTGATTTAAGAGCTCAAGATCTATATTGTTGAAACGAAATCCATGAGTAGACACAAAAATACTTACTTCTCCGTCATCGATTATAAAGGCATCGTAAATAGGATCTATCTTTCTTTTGGTGCCTAGGAACGTGACTTTGTGCCTATTGAATTCTGTAAAACGGTTGCTTGCATCTAAGCTTTCAATTTTTGCAGAAGGAAAAATGTTCTTCAGCTTTTTTTCCAAAGTTTTTGGGCTAATGATGTGTTTAGGGCTCAATCTTTTCAGTGTTTCTTCATGAAAATGGTCCGGGTACTTTTGAGTGATTAATACCGTATCAAAATCAGGCATATCTTCATATGCCAATGGAGGTGTTCGATGCCATTGGGTATTGAACCAGGAAAAATAGTCAACCTCAGTCCCTTCTAACCATGGATCAATCAAAATCTTCCATCCACTCATCTCCAATAAAAATGAGTTATCCATATTGAGTCTTTGAAAATATACCATTTAAAACGTCAGTTAACAATATCCGAAAAATTTGAACATTGTAAAGATGAAAAAAATATTTGAATAGCTTAAAAATAAATAACACCGACTAAATTAAGTGTCTGATGTTAAAAAGGAAAGAAAAAACCCTTAACTCAAATAAGAATTAAGGGTTTTAAAGTGGTGCCTCCAAGAATCGAACTAGGGACACATGGATTTTCAGTCCATTGCTCTACCAACTGAGCTAAGGCACCATCGCTTTTAGCGGGTGCAAATATAAATTTATTTTTTATTCTTTTCCAAACAATTGATTAAAAAATCTATTGTAATTTCGCATTTCAATTCATTCTACCATGAATTTAGTTATTGATATTGGAAACACACAAATCAAAGTTGCAGTATTCCAAGAAACTATACTGATTTTTAAAGATCAGTTTTCTTCAGATCAGCTCATTTCGCGAGTTTTATCGATCTCTGAACAATATAATATCAAAGAGGGTATCATCTCACATGTCACTAGTCTGGATCAAACGCTACTTTCAGAACTAAAAAAAATTGTACAACTGATCGAACTGGACTACCGGACCAAACTTCCATTTGTAAATAAATACCTTACCCCCAAAACAATTGGTGTAGATCGACTGGCACTTATTGCAGGTGCAAAAGGGCAATTTCCAAATCAAAATGTGCTTGTAATTGACGCAGGTTCATGCATTACTTTCGATTTTCTGGATAAAAATGAGGAATATTTTGGAGGAGATATTTCTCCTGGTATAGAAATGAGGTATAAAGCAGTAAATAATTATACGGCGAACCTACCTTTATTAAAAAAAATCGAAATGATTCCTGAACTTGGAGATTCTACTAAAAACGCTATTCATAGGGGTGTTTTAAATGGTGTAATTCAGGAAATTGAAGGTGTTATCACACAATATAGGAGTAAATATCAAAAATTAACAGTAGTTTTAACAGGAGGCGACACAATTTTCTTGGCAAAAAACTTAAAAAGTAGCATATTTGCCATTCCAAATTTTTTATTGGAGGGATTGAATAGTATTTTGATACATAATATAGACGAATGATAAAAGATATAATAGTAATTGCTATTCTTTTTATATCAGCACTAAGTTTTTCACAGGCAACCAATTCATCTCCATATTCGTTATTCGGAATCGGAGATCAGGCACATTTAAAAACGGTTGAAGAAATTGCGATGGGCCAGATGGGTGGAGCTTTAAATAGCGAATTTCAATTGAGTTTCACGAATCCGGCATCTTTCGGTTCGTTAAACTATACGACTTATGTTTTTTCCGGAGGTAATAAAACAAATTTTGTTGATGACGGAGAGAACCAACAAACTAGTTCTGCCGCGGCATTGAGTTATATTGGATTGGGAATTCCAATTAGAGGTAATCAAGGTCTGGTTATGGGTCTTCAATTAAATACTGCCGTAGGATACGCTCTTGTAGACCAAACTTTTGCGGATGACGGATCAATCGTTGAATTAGACCGTTATTATGGTAATGGAGGGACAAACCGTGTATTTCTGGGATATGGATATAAGTTCCCTTTTAATTTGTCTTTCGGAGCCGAACTTGCCTATGTTTTTGGAGGTATTGATAATAATGTCTTAAACAGAAGAGATGACGTACAGTTAGCCACGCAGCAAATTACAAAATCAAATGTAAAAGGAACTTCTGTTAAACTTGGTATTCACTATGCACCGAGAATTAAAGATGAGCTCCGTGTAAAATTCGGACTTGCTACAGATCTGGAATCAACACTCAAAGAAAGGGGTGATGTCCAGGTCTATTCTATTGTAAATGATGACAATAGCCTTGGTATCCCAGTTGATACTTTGCAGAGCTATGATTATACATCGACTATAATATCTCCGTTAAAAACAGCTATCAGTGCCGGAATTGGTGAAGATAATAAATGGTTCGTTGGTGCCGAATATACATTTCATAATCCAATAGAATTTTCTGGAGGTATATACGATGACGTTAGTTTTTATCGATATGGTGACTTTTCAAATATTTCAGTAGGTGGCTTTTTCACACCTAATATGAATTCGATCAGTAACTACTTTAACAGGGTTACTTACAGAGCTGGATTTAACTACCAAAAGACAGGTTTAATCGTTAATGAAACCGAAATAAACGAGTATGGCATATCTTTTGGAGTGAGTCTACCGATGGGATTAAAATTATCTAACGTAAATTTAGGGTTCGAATTAGGAAAAAGAGGAACAACTGACAATAATCTGGTTGAAGAAAAATTTTTCAACTTTAGAATGAGTTTGTCTCTAAATGACAAATGGTTTAGAAAACAAAAAATTTATTAATATTAACAAATCGTAAAAATGAAATCAGCAAAGACAGTATTGATTATGGTGATACTATTCCTTACAGGAGTAAGTTTTACTGGATATGCACAAGACAAGTACGGTAGCGAGCCTGACAAATGTAAAACCAATTTATCCCTTTTTCACGAGGCTGTAAAAATGGCTAATTATGATGCCGCTTATGAGCCTTGGAAATGGTGTGTTGAAAACTGCCCAACTGCATCAAAAATTATATTTAGTGATGGTATAAAAATGGCTGAGGCGAAATATGATATGGCTGCTGGAAAAATTACAGTCAAAAAAGGTGAAAAGATCCAGACCAATGATCATATTGTAAAAGTTGAAAAATCTTACTTTGACCTTGCAAAATTAAATAAGCAGCAAATGGCAGAACATGCCATTGAAGTGATTTATGTATACAATTTACGTGTTAAGCACTTCCCTGAAAATTTAGGTAAAGTTTATAGTGACTGGGCCAATTTCCTTTTTAAAAGAGCTGTCTTGGAAGATCTTATTCTGAAAGAAGAGATTTTTGATAAATTGGGTAAATCATTTAATGCCGATCCAACAGGAATGAGTGTAAAGAATTTGGGTAAATACTTTGAAACAGTTACCGAAATTGAAAAAGATGTGAATCCTCAAAGAGTATTTGACACCTATGATGATATCACAGAAGCAGTAGGTCTTAAAATGGATAAATATTCAAGAGAACTTGATGCTTTGAATAATAAAATTGCTAATGGGAGTCAATTATCTACTAGAGAAAAAAAGAAAAAAAGAGCAAGAGAGGTTAACTTAAGAGCCTTAGGACAGGTAGAGGGATATCTAGATAATACACTTACTGAAGTTGCAACTTGTGATAGGTTGATTCCTTTATATAAGGACAATTTTGAAAAAAACAAGAATAACGTGACTTGGTTAAAAAGGGCTGTTTCAAGATTAAACCAAAAAGAATGTACTGACAACCCAATATATCCTGAAATGGTTGAAGCTTACGTAAATGCTGCTCCGTCTTCAGATGCCTTTGTATTCTATGCCGGTATATTAATGGATAAGGGAGAATCAAATAAAGCCATTGAATATTTTAACAAGGCTATCGACCTTGAATCAGATAATTACAAAAAAGCAAAATATTACTACAGAGTTGCGATGATCATGAAAAAGAAAGGTTCAAGATCTGAATCTCGAAGATATGCCCGTCTAGCCATCAAGGAAAGACCAAGTATGGGTAGTGCTTATTTATTGATTTCAAACCTTTATGCTTCCAGTGCGAACAATTGTGGTACGGATGAAATCTCCAAAAGAATGGTATATGTTGCAGCAGCAGATAAAGCAAGACAAGCTAAAGCTGCGGATCCGGGGATCACTTCAACTGCAAACAAATACATAAAAAGTTATATGGCCAGTGCGCCTTCGAAAAAGTTAGTCTTTACAGAAGGTCTTGAATCGGGAAGCCCCCATAAAATAGGTTGTTGGATCAATGAAACTGCGAGAATACCCTAACAAATAGTATGGCTAAAAAGATTTCATATCAATATTTAAACATTGCTACTATCCTTATAGTAGCAATGTTTTTTTCTTGTGGTAATGATATCAAAGAAGTACAAGACTTTTTAGCCGAAAAAAACCTCCCAATCGGAGCCGCGAAAAATGTGTATTTGATTCATACAGATTCAGGTAAGGTGAAAAGTATTTTGACTGCACCGATCATGCACGATTTTTCAAATAGAGAGGATCATCCATATACACTATTTCCGGATGGTCTGCAGATTGTGAGTTTTGATGCAAAAGGTGATTCTGTTATTCTTACCGCAGGATATTCCATAACGTTTACGAATACCAATATTTCCGAAGTCAAAGACAGTGTTACTGTTGTGAATCCCGCTGAAAATACTAAATTATTTACCAGTCAGCTTTTTTGGGATTCAAATGAGCATTATATTTATACTGAAAAAAATTTCACACTAATCACACAATTAGATACTATTCACGGTATCGGATTTGAGTCTAATGAAGACTTGAGCAAAGTGAATATGAAATCTATACAAGGAAGTGTCTATGTGAATGAATCTCCATAATTATGGCAAAATATTTTAAATTTTTTGAGATCGCTTATCTTGTGATAGCAGTGGTTTTTATTGTTGAAACTGTACTGAAATGGAATTCTGAACCGAAAAAAGCCTATATTTTTCTGGCATTTTCAGTTTTAGCCGTCTTTATGTACTTTTTCAGGAAAAAATATCGAAAACGATTTGAAAAACACGAGAGAAAAGAATGATCATTAAACTGCTCATTATTTTGAGCTCCATATTATTGTCTGCTTTTTTTTCAGGAATGGAAATCGCTTTTGTTTCTTCAAACAAAATGCATCTTGAACTTGAAAAGAAAAAAGATACGCTACTTGCAAAAATCTTACAGAGACTTACGCAAAAACCCTCAAAGTTTATCACTACAATGCTTGTGGGTAATAATATAGCACTAGTGATCTATGGTTATTTTATGGGAGATCTTTTGATGGGGCTATTTATGGAATCCATTGAAAATGAATTTTTGCTTTTACTAATACAGACTTTCATTTCGACAATAATTATTTTAGTGACTGCTGAATTCCTTCCAAAGGCAGTTTTCAGAATCTACGCAAATGAAAGTATGAACCTATTTGCTTTTCCTACCTACTTTTTTTATATCCTTTTTTATGTCATTTCAAGGTTTGTAACTGCCTTATCAGATTTTTTTCTGCGTGTCTTTTTTAATGCCAGAGAAGATCAGGAGCAGCTCGCCTTTACAAAGGCAGAATTAGGTCATTATATAGATGAGCAACTAGAAAGTGCAGAAGACCTGGTCGATTCTGAAATTCAAATCTTTCAAAATGCACTTGAGTTTCACAATGTAAAAGCCAGAGAGGCTATGATTCCGAGAACTGAAATCATAGCCGTTGAGGTTCATGATTCTACAAAGAATCTAAAACAACTTTTTATGGATACCGGTCTGTCCAAGATCATGGTTTACAATAATTCTCTGGATGATATCATTGGGTATGCTCATTTTTTTGATCTTTTTAAAAAACCCAAGAATATAAGATCTATTCTTTTGCCGATTGAAATCGTTCCTGAAGCCATGATGATTCACGATATACTGAATGATCTTATTCTTAAAAGTAAAAGTGTTGCCATTGTTTTGGATGAATACGGTGGTACTTCCGGTTTGATTACGATTGAAGATATTATTGAAGAATTGTTTGGCGACATTGAAGATGAACATGATTCATTTGATCTTCTGGAAGAAAAGATCAATGATAGAGAGTATAAATTTTCAACAAGACTTGAAGTAGATTATCTGAATGAAACTTACGGTTTGGATCTCGCCGAAGACAGTACTTATGAAACACTTGGCGGACTCATTGTTAATCATACTGAAAACATTCCTTCAACAGGTGAAATCATCGAAATTGACAATTATAAATTCACGATACTAAAGGTGACTGCATCCAAAATAGAAGAAGTCTATTTAAAAGTTTTATTTCAAGACACATAGCTCTAATTTTCGCTTAAAAAATTAGTATTAAACTCCTTTCATTATTAAAAGGTAAATTGTATTTTCGCAACCTAAAATTTTTAATAGAAAAGAAAATGGCAGTATTATCGAAAATTAGAGAGCGATCATTATTTTTAATTATCATCATCGCTTTAGCATTATTTTCATTTGTTTTGAGTGGACTGTTTGATGGGAACCTATTTAACAAAACGGCCACAAATGTTGGTGAAGTTAATGGAGAACCTATTTCAAGAGAAGAATTTGCACAACAAGTAGAATTTTACAGAAGCAGATCAAATGGCAGATCAACCAATACACAAAATATAAATAATGCCTGGAACACTCTAGTTCGTGAAAAGATCTACCAAACACAATTAGAAAAATCAGGTGTGGTTGTTGGAGAGAAGGATGTTTGGGATGCTATGGTCACTCAAATTTCTTCACAAAACAGTCCTCAGTTTGCAAATGAAGCAGGTTTTTTCGATGCTGAAAAACTAAAAGAATATATTGCCACATTGCAAGATAATTCAGAGGAAGATGAAAATGGCGCCTCTGCCTGGATGAGTTGGATCAACTACGAAAAGGGAATCAAGAAGAATTTAGAACAAAATACATATAACGCTCTTATCAGAGCAGGTTTAGGAAGTACCCTAAGTGAAGGAAAAAGAGATTACGACTTTCAAAATATTAGCGTAGATCTTGATTTTGTTTATGTTCCTTTCGCCAGCATTCCGGACAGCTTAATTACTGTTACAGCTGATGAGATGAAATCCTATATTAAGAGTCATGCAAAAGAATACACTGTTGAAGCATCGAGAGATATTCAATTTGTTCAATTTAAGATTGAAGCAACTCAAGAAGACGAAGAAGCCATAAAGCAGGAGTTGATCAATATGATGGATGATCGTGAAGAATATAGTAATGCGGCTAAATCAAATGTTATAATTGTTGGATTTAAGAACGCAGTAGACATGAATGAGTTTAACGCTGAGAATGAATCTGATACTCCTTATAATGGATCTTTCTTCAATAAAAGTGGATTGGCTGCAACTGCGGCAGACTCTATTTTTAACCTTGAGACAGGGCAGGTTTATGGACCATATAAAGAGAATGGTTTTTACAAATTGTCGAAAGTTACGGCGGTAAAGCAATTACCTGATTCGGTTAAAGCCAGTCATATTCTAATCCCTTTTGCCGGAAGTTCAGCTGCTGACCCAACTATTACACAAACTGCTGAAGAAGCAGAAAAGGTAGCGGACAGTATTTTTACAGTTGTAAAAAGAAATAAGACGAAGTTTGAAGAACTTGCGAAAGAAATGTCTGTTGATAAGGTTTCTGGAGCTAAAGGAGGAGATCTGGGGTGGTTCACCTACGGAACGATGATTCCTGAATTCAGAGACTATGCATTTGAAAACTCAAAAGGAGATGTAGGTGTAGTAAAATCTCAGTTTGGCTACCATATTATACGTATTGACGAACAGAAGAATAAACAAAGAAATGTTCAGGTAGCGACTTTCTCAAGAAAAATTGACCCATCCGAAACTACAGAGAATAATGTTTTCGAAAAAGCAGAAACTTTTGCTTCTGATCTTTCGGGAGAAAAAGACATTGCTGAATTGGCAAAAGAACAAAATCTTAATGCAAGACCTGTTCTTAGTTTGAAGGTTTTTGATGACAATATAGGTGAACTTGGACCACAAAGACAGATTGTGCGTTGGACTTTTGAAGAAAACTCTGAAGTTGGTGAAGTCAAAAGATTTGATGTTGATAACGGCTATGCAGTTGTGATGTTGAGCTCAAAAAATAAAGCAGGTCTTTCAGGAAAAGGAAGGAACGTGAGAAATATATTACTAAATGAAAAGAAAGCTGCACTAATTAAGGAAAGATCTACCGGAACAACTTTAGATGAAATTGCTGAAGAAAATCAAGTCGCTAAAAGAAGTGTCATGGCAGTTTCAAATACGAGTCCTGTATTTGCTGGTTTAGGAA
Organism: Flavobacteriales bacterium; assembly: GCA_024229195.1. GTDB lineage: Bacteria > Bacteroidota > Bacteroidia > Flavobacteriales > Flavobacteriaceae > Lutimonas. The sequence continues at coordinate 9,905 of JAAESS010000374.1, forward strand.
GATTTGTTGATATCGCTGGAGTTGTAACTTCTTTAGACGAAAATGAACTTGCGAAAAATATTGAAGGTAAAAACGGTGTTGCCTTTGCAATAGTCACTAAAAAGACTTTACCTGCTGAATTAAAAAATTACAACTCTAATAAATTAGGTTTGGAAAGGTCCTTAACAAGCAGGAGCTTACTTATTTTTGAAGCGCTCAAAGAGAACTCTGATATTGAAGATAACAGAGCGTTTTTTTACTAGATTAATTTGGCGATTCGCCTCAAACCCTATGTACTTAAAACATAACACCGTAAAAAAAAAATGCTTAAGTAGAGATATTTAGCAAGTTTTTATATATTTGTTAAAAATTACTTAAATTTTTAGCTTACTTAACAATTAAAGATTATAATTTAAAATTGATTACAATGAAACATTTAAAAAAATTATTATTAATCGCATTAGTTGTGGTTTTTGCCAACAACGTTAGTGCACAGGATGAAGATAACCGCTGGGTTATTGAGTTGGGTACCAACGTAGTTGATTTCTATCCTACAGGAGCAGATGTCAATCCTGGTGCTGTTCCAGCTCCGTTTGCTGCTACAGCAATCAACGGAGACGCAACAGGCGGTATGTTTTCAGACTTTTTCAACACAGACCATTGGAACAACAGTGGTATTGTGTCTAGATTAAGACTGGGTTATTATGTAGGTAGTGGATTTTCAGTTGGTTTAACTGGATCTTTCAATTCCATTACTAGTGTTGGTGATGTAAAAGTGACTAGTACTTCTTACATAGCTGCTGACGTAGATATCAAGTATAATTTCGTAAGAGATTATGGTTGGTTTGATCCTTACCTATTCGTAGGTGGAGGTGGAACCTGGTTAGAAGATAATAGTAATGCAACTGCCAATGCCGGTCTAGGTTTTAACCTTTGGTTTAACAAATGGTTAGGTTTCAATATTCAAACCAAATACAAACACTCATTTGACGAAGATAAATTACTTCCTCACTGGCAACATGCTGCTGGTCTAGTATTTAAATTTGGTGGTATTGACACTGACGGTGATGGTATCTATGACAAATATGATTCTTGTCCAGAAGTTGCTGGTTTAGAAGAATTCAATGGTTGTCCTGATACTGATGGTGACGGAATCCAAGATTCAGAAGATGCTTGTCCAAACGAAGCTGGTTTAGCTGAATTTAATGGTTGTCCTGATACTGATGGTGATGGAATTCCAGATAAAGATGATGCATGTCCAAATGAAGCTGGTCCTGCTAGCATGAATGGATGTCCTGATAGTGATGGTGATGGTGTAGCTGACAAAGACGACAAGTGTCCAGATGTTGCTGGTCCTGCTGAAAATGAAGGTTGTCCTTGGCCAGATGCTGACGGTGATGGTATCCCAGATAAAGATGACGAATGTCCAAATATTGCTGGTGTAGCTGAAAACAATGGTTGTCCAATCGTTTCTGCTGAGGTTCAAAAAGAAATCACAGATTTGGCAAGAGCTATTTACTTTGTAACTGGAAGTTCTAAATTCACTGACGAAACTGAGATCAGAATGGAGCAAGTAAGTAATATCGTTAATCAATACCAAAACTTAAGATTTGACGTTGAAGGTCATACTGATAGTACAGGTAGTGACAAGGTCAATGAGAAATTATCTCAAGCTAGAGCTGATGCTGTAAGAACATACCTCGTTGATAAAGGTTTCCCAGCTGATATGATCACAGCTAAAGGATTTGGTTCTGCTAATCCAATTGGAGATAACAAAACTAGAAAAGGAAGACAGCAAAACAGAAGAGTTGAAATCTTCTCTGAATATGCTGAAAGATAATCTTTCCTGATTTTTATAAAAAAGACCATCCGTAATCTACGGATGGTTTTTTTATGCAATAATGTTTACATTTGATTCATGCAATCTTTTCTTTCCAAAGTAGTTTCAGAGGTATTAAAACAAGACACATCGTTGTCTGCGACCACTTTTATACTCCCTAACAAAAGAGCCGGATTGTTTTTAAAGAATATTTTTAAGCAACAACTTGAGCAAACGACCTTTTTACCCAGAATCATAAGTATTGAAGAATTTGTCAAAGAGATTTCTGGATTTGAAGTACTGGATACAGTGGGGCTGATATTTGAGTTTTATGGAATTTATTTAACATATACCCCAAAGCAAGAAGCAGACTCTTTTGAAAGTTTTGCTAAATGGGCTGCAATACTCTTACAGGATTTTAATGATCTTGACAGTAATCTATTTGACACGGCAGCAATTCTTGCCTACTTAAGTGATAGTAAACGGATAGAGCAGTGGCATCCAGGAGAGTCAGAAGAAAGCCCTCTGGTTAAAAAATATCTTGCTTTTTTTAATAAGGTGATTACGTATCACGCTGCGTTTATATCTCATTTAAGTGACCGTAAATTAGGGTACCAAGGTCTGGTTTATCGGAGAGCTACTGAATCACTGGCAAAGTATAAAGAAAGCCATCAGAAGGAAAAGTTTGTCTTTGCGGCATTCAATGCTTTGAATAAGGCAGAAGAAACAATCATACAAGGATTGCTTGAGGATAATCTGGCGTCGATATATTGGGATCACGATGATTTCTATACCAAATCAAACAATCAATCTGAACAGTTTTTTAAGAAATATATGCGTTCCTGGCCTTATTATATTTCCAATGACTTCAAATGGCAGGAAAATA
>JAAESS010000375.1 GCA_024229195.1 Flavobacteriales bacterium
GTTTTGCAAAACGGCAACATTATTTTCTTTTTTTGCTTTGCCAATATTCTCAACGATCTGCATTCTTTCGGAAAGCGTCTCCAGCAATTGCTCATCTTTGGCATTGATCTCTTTTCTGAGAGCACTCAGCTTTGAAAGAGATGCCTCTTGCTCAAAACGTGGCTTTCGAACTTTTAGGTCGTCCATTATTTCAACCAATCGCGACGGAGTAATCTGCTGTTGCGCATCACTCCATGCTTTATCAGGATCGCAATGAGTTTCAATGATCAATCCGTCCATTTTAAGATCAAGCGCAGTTTGAGAAACGTCGAAAATTCCGGTTCGATTTCCACAAATATGAGATGGATCATTTATAATGGGTAAAGTTGGATATTTACTTTTTAGGTCAATCGGTATTTGCCAGCTCGGAATATTACGATAGTTTGATTTTCTGAAAGACGAAAACCCTCTGTGAATCGCTCCTAGGTTGGTAACCCCTTTTTTATGCAACCTTTCAATGGCACCGATCCAAAGTGCTAAATCCGGATTTATAGGATTTTTGACCAGAACAATCTTATCAGTTCCTGCAATTGCATCCGCAATTTCCTGAACAGCAAATGGATTCACGGTGGTACGAGCACCGATCCAAAGAATATCGATGTCAAATTCCAATGCTAATTTTGCATGTTGAGCATTGGCAATCTCTATTGCAGTTAATAAACCTGTTTGTTCTTTAACTTTTTTCAACCAAGGAAGCGCAATCGCTCCATTACCTTCAAAAGACCCGGGTCTTGTTCGAGGTTTCCATACACCAGCCCTAAATACCGTTGCATCGGTATTTTTTAATTCATGGGCGATCTCAAGCACTTGCTCTTCACTTTCTGCACTACATGGCCCTGCTATTACTAAAGGATGTGCTAATTCCATAGCATCCAACCATGTTCTAAAATTTTTGTTTTCCATTTTTATTCTTGTTTAATTCCTGCCAAAACGTTTTTAATTCTGTTCGTATTTTCCATGATGTTTAAAACGTCATCGGCTGATTTTCTAGTTAAGATGTCTTTAAATTCAATTAAGTTTTTAATATATTCTTCGAGTGATTTAAGTAGGTTATCTCTATTTTGCATAAAGATTGGGGTCCAGGTTTCAGGATTACTCTTAGCTAATCTGACAGTAGAAGCAAAACCACTTCCCGCCATATTAAAGATGTTTTTTTCATCTTTTTCAATCTCTAAGACCGTTTTTCCAAGCATAAAAGAACTGATATGTGAAAGATGCGATACATAGGCAATATGGATATCGTGTTGAACAGCCGAATCCATAAATACATTTTTCATTTTGAGCCCTTCAAAAATTGACTCAACTCTTTCTATCATTTCTATGCTGCTCAATTCCTTTTCACATATAATGTTGACCTTGTCTGTGAAAAGATCATAGATGGCAGCGTCCGGTCCTGAAAATTCTGTTCCCGCAATCGGATGGAGTGCTACAAAGTTTTTCCTTTTGGGATGTTTTCTTAAAGCATCACATACAGCTGCTTTTGTAGAGCCCACATCAAAAACCAGAGTTTTTTCTCCAATCAGGTCCATTACTTTCAGTGATAACTCAGGAATAATATTCACAGGAACAGCAATGATCACTACATCCATTTCATGAATTCTGTCGAAATCAATACTTTCATAGATGATTCCTAATTCAAGCGCCTTATTCAGATGTTCGAGGTTTTTATCCATTCCATAAACGGTGGCCCAAGTCGATTTTTTCAACTCCAGAGCCAAAGATCCCCCAATAAGTCCTAATCCGATTACTGCAATTTTATTCATAAGATTTCGGCTTTATTTAATCGTTGAAATGCTTCCTTCATTTTATTCTCATCCATGCAAAGTGAAAACCTTATATAGCCTTCTCCCTGAGCACCAAAAACTGTGCCCGGTGTAACAAAAATGTCATGATTGTATAAGATTTGATCTGAAAGGTCATTGGAATTCGTATTCGCAGGAATTTTTGCCCATACAAATAAACCTGAGCTTTCCCGCTCAAAGCTGCATTTTAAATTCTCACAGATTTGCCAGATGATCTCTCGGCGTTTTTTGTATACCTTATTCATTGAAACAAACCATTCAGATGACAAGCTCAATGCTTCAATCGCACCTTTTTGAATTCCATAATACATACCAGAATCCATATTGCTTTTAACTTTTAGAATAGCATTAAGGTATTTTTTATGACCCACTACCATTCCTACTCTCCAGCCGGCCATATTAAATGTTTTACTTAGGGAGTTCAGTTCGATTGCTATATCTTTTGCTCCCGGAACAGATAGGATACTTTTTGGATGATCGTTCAATATAAAGCTGTAGGGGTTGTCATTAACAATCAGAATCTGATGTTTTTTCCCAAAAGCAATCAATTCTTCAAATAATTGCTGATTTGCATTACTACCCGTTGGCATATGCGGATAATTTACCCACATTATTTTTACCTTAGATAGGTCTGATTTTTCAATTTCCTTCAAATCTGGCCACCAATTATTACTTTCTTTTAAGGCATAGGTAATTGGTACCGCCTGAATTAATTTAGTAACCGAGGCATAGGTAGGGTATCCAGGATCCGGAATTAAAACCTGATCTCCTGGATTTAAAAAGGCCATTGAAATATGTAAAATACCCTCTTTGGAACCCATAAGAGGCAAAACCTCATCTTTAAATGCCAGATCAACACCATAATATCTTTGGTAAAAAAGTGCCATGGCCTCTCTAAGTTCAGGAAGACCCTGGTAACTTTGATATCCGTGCACATCTGCATTTTTTAAGGCATCCATAACTGTTTCCGGTGGATCCAGATCAGGACTTCCGATCCCAAGATTGATAATAGGTTTCCCTTGATCAATAAGCGACCTTACTTCTCTTAATTTTATGGAGAAGTAGTATTCTTTTACGTCATTTAGTCTTTTCGCTTGCGGTAGCATGATTACAATTTATTTTGGTGGTACTCACCGAGTATTTTCAAATGGGTTACTTTTTTGGATATCAGATGTAAGGCATTTTTATATAACACAAAATCATCGATAACAAGATCAATAAAAAAGGCATAGTTCCATGGCTTATCAATAATTGGTAATGATTGAATTTTGGTGAGATTCAAGTCATGTTTCCCAAAAATATCCAAAATTTCAGCCAGACTTCCCGAATCGTGTTTTGTCTCAAATTTAATGGAAGCCTTATCTTTCACTGAGCCCAACTTACTGGGATGATATGGACTATCATTATTTTTTTTCAAAATAAAAAAACGAGTAGAATTGTTTTTGATAGTTTGAATATCATCGGCTAAAACAGCTAAATCATACATGTTAGCAGCCATTTTACTGGCAACTGCAGCAATTCCTTTCAGCCCCTTTTCTTTAATTCTCCTCGCGACCTCTGCCGTATCTTTTTCTTCAATTAATTTTATTTCGGGACGATTTCTGAAGAATTTCCTACACTGTAATAAGGCCATAGGATGTGACCAAACCTCCTTTATGTCGCTTAGCTCCTGACCTTTTAGTCCCATCAAATGATGGTGAATATTTATATAAACCTCCCCCTCGATACTGAGATCAAATTCATCTATAAGCGCATAATTTGGTAAAATAGCCCCGGCAATTGAATTTTCAATAGCCATCACTGCACTGTCAACACCACCCTTGTTCAGTAAACCGGGCATATCAGTAAAAGACATACACTCTACTAGATCGATATCATTACCAAAATATTTATTGGCAACGATATGATGGAATGAACCCCTGATTCCCTGAATGGCTATTTTCATTTTCTTAGTCAAATATGATTAAAAAAAAAAGCCTCGATATACGA
>JAAESS010000376.1 GCA_024229195.1 Flavobacteriales bacterium
ATCAAACACTAAAGTTTAATAGGAAGAATTAAAAATTTATTTGTTAATTATACTGTTAACATATCCTCAACGTTGCAAACTTAAAATATTCATAAAATCTAAATCTTGTACATTTCTAGGCGTTTTGAATTCGACGCTTTTTAAATAAGTTTCTTCAGGCTTTCCCTGTTCATTATTGGTGCTGCATACATATTTTCAATAATTTTCCTTATGCCGTTGTTGGCAAAAACAAGGCGCCTTTCGAATAGCTCCCTTTCGTGGTCGGTAATTGATTCATGGTTCATTTTTGCAGCGATATAGTTTGAAGGAAATAAATGGTAATTGGTGTATATTTGGCGATCTATTTCTTTAGCTAATTCTGCCGGTGAAGAGAATTGATCTCCGATGACATCACCAAAAGCAACGTGCACTCGACGTTTATAACCTACAATTCCTTTGATTATGTTATCAATGTCTTCGAATTCTGTTTTCTGATAAATGCCTTGTGTTTCTCTGGTATATAACTCTTTCGCTTTAATTAAATCACAAGGATCATTTTCATAAGAAATAGAAACAGGAACGATATTTAATGAACTGATGTATTCAGAAAAATCTCTTTTTTGTTTACGCCCTTCCATATAAAACATCTTTAAAATTGCAGCATCCGTTTTGTCATTACCGTCTTTTGCACGCCCTTCTTTTTGTGCGATCCAAATAGATTGATTTTCATCTAATGAGACGCTGATATATTTCGACAACTGACTGAATGCAGAGAGCATTTCTCTCGGAGCTTTAGTTGAACGTTTGACTATAAAACTTTTATTTAAACGCATTAATTCAGTCGCGCAGGGCTTGGTAAGCAAATTATCACCAATGGCGATTCGAACGGTATCAAATCCATTTTCGTGAAGACACCAATTCACCAAGGCCGGATCCATAGCAATATCGCGGTGATTGGAAACAAAAAGATAACTTTTGTTTTGATCAAGCTGTTCTATACCTGAACTCGTTAACCCTTCACAGGTATTACTTAGCATGCTTTTCATATATTTTGACACCTGCATCTGCACGTCATGTACATTATCAATTTGTGACCATTGTTTTGCTAAATACCTTTTTGTTAGAAATTTTAGTGGTAATGAGCAGAGCTTGGAAAGGATTGGTGATTGATATTGAACGATAGCTGAAATGAATTCATCATCATTGATTAAACGTTGAATAGCACCTGAAACTTCATCGTCATTGTAAGGACGAATATCTATAAAAGGGTCACTGATATCTTGCACTGTCTTGTTCTTCTATTGAAATAAAACTTGAAGTATTCTACTCAGACTGGGAGTGTGAATCACTGGAAAAACAACCGACTTTCACTGGTTGGAGGTCATACCTAATTCCA
>JAAESS010000377.1 GCA_024229195.1 Flavobacteriales bacterium
ATATTTGCCATCTCCCTTAATAATGGTTTTATGTGGAATATCTCTATAGTCCTTAAATTTATTACCATCTACAATGATAAACTCCGGTATAAGGTTCATCTCATCAATTGATTTATGCATGGCCAGAATAGAGGCATTAAGAATGTTTATCTCGTCAATCTCATGCTGAAATACATAGGCCACACCAAAAGCCAAGGCTTCTATTTCGATTACAGGACTTAGTAATTGGCGTTTTCTTTCAGACAACTGTTTCGAATCATTGAGGTAAGGATGCTCAAAATTAGCTGGAAGAATTACAGCAGCTGCAACCACAGGCCCTGATAAACAGCCTCTTCCGGCCTCATCTGTTCCTGCTTCAAATTGATAGGATGAATACTTTAAATCCAGCATAATTTAGTTCTTTTCAAAAATAAGAAACCCGAAGCAAATTGAATGAAATAATATGCTCAAAAATTTTACCTTTGTCTTCAATTAAAATTATCCATGCTAAGGAAACTCTCCATTATAATTTTATTGTTAATTTCTGCGATCGGCTCGGCTCAAATTACCGACGGTCAGCTCAATACTATTGACAATCGATATATCGATGAATACGGAGATACAGCCAAGATTTATACTGATGAAGTCGAGATAGAATTAAGTGACAAAACTTACTATTACGACTATAAGATCATTGATTACAAAATGGATACGACTTATATTGACACTACACTCAATATAAACAAATACTACAAATTCAATTTGGAAAGAAAAGATAATTTAGAGCTTATGTCTTTCCATAACCCCGGGCAGGCCCACAATACACTTGCTTATACTTTTAATGACAGCAAAACCTATCCAGAGACCGGGGCAAGGGCACAGCACTTTAACTATTTCGAAGTTGAAGACATCAAGTATTACAGTGTTCCAACTCCTTCAACTGAACTGATGTGGTCAACTGTTCTGGAACAAGGACATCTTCTTGATGCCATGTTCTCATTTAACCTTTCAGAGCAATTCAATGCTTCTTTAAGTTTTAAGAGTCTGCGCTCTCTGGGTAAATACAGGCACTCTTTAAGTGACCATGGCGCAGCCAGAATCACGATGAGCTATCATACAAAAAATAAAAGATACTTTGTTCGGGGCCATCTCGTGGCTCAGGACCTAAACAATGACCAAAATGGAGGCTTAACAGACGAATCTCTGTTCTATTTTGAATCGGGCGATACCAATTTCAGGGATCGGGCAAGAATGGAAACGAATTTTACAGATGCTAAAAATTCCATCCGTGGAAATCGCTACTATTTTGATCATTTTTTTGTGCTTTGGGATAAAAAAGACAGCCTGAAGACGATTCCTTCGGATCTCAAAATAGGTCATCAGTTTAATTTTGAAAGGAAACATTATGAATTTGAGCAAGATAATGCCAATCAAATGTTTGGTCCGGCCTTTACTCGTGACATCAGAGACGATGCTAAATTTTCAAAATTATATAATGAAGCTTATCTTTCATTAAACTCACCAATCACATTGGGAGAGGTCAGGTTTAAAGTAAATAATTACTTGTATAACCACAGTTATAAAAGTATCGTAATCACAGAAGACGGTATTATTGATTCGAAATTAGAGGGAAACAGTTTTGCTGTTGGAGGTGAATGGCATACCAAATTCAAAAAATTTAATCTGGATGTTGATGCCAGTCAGATCATATCGGGTAATCTTACCGGTCATGCCTATTCTGCCATGGCGAGTTTTAAAACGGATAGTGTTTTTAATGCCAGTGCCCGAGTTTTTAGTACGAGTCGAGCGCCAAATTTTAATTTTTTATTGAACCAGAGTGATTATAAATATTACAATTGGCAAAATGATTATAGCAATGAGCTGGTCAATGGTATTGGTATTCTTTTTGACTCAGACAAATGGATCTATGCTTCTGCGAATTTGACCAATATTGATAATTTCACCTATTTTGATCTTGACGACGCTACGGGTCAAACTGCTCCAATGCAGGCAACAGAGAGTGTCAATTATTTTAAAATCAAATTGAGCAAGGAATTTAGAGTAGGGAATTTTAGACTAGACAATCAGTTCATTTACCAGAAAGTGACAAACGGAGACGATGTCTTGAGAGTTCCTGATTTTATTACTCGTAATACCTTGTATTATGCAAATTATATTTTCAAGGGTAATCCATTGTATTTAGAAGCGGGGGTAACTTTTAGTTATTTCAGCAAATATCTTATGAACAGTTATAATCCTTTGATTGCAGAATTTTATTTACAGAATGAAAGAGAGTATGGAGGGTTTCCCCTCTTTGACTTTTTTGTCAATTTCAAGGTAAAGACCATGAGAGTCTTTTTCAAATTAGAACATTTTAATTCAAGTTTCAGCGAGAATAATTATTATTCTGCTCCGACCTATCCATATAGAGATTTTGTGATCAGATTTGGACTGGTTTGGAATTTCTTCATTTGATTTTTGAAGAACCTGATCATCCTCAATACAGGTCATCGCTAGAGTGATTTTATGCAAAAAGAATTTCAAATACAGGTTACACCTGAGACTGCTCAGAATCAAGAGCAGCTTAAAACCTATATATCCCGTCAATTCCACTTTGCCAAAAATGAGATCAGTCATGTTGATATTCTAAAACGGTCTGTAGACGCCCGTCAAAAATCAATAAAGATCAACCTCAAAGTTAATGTATATCTCAACGAAACACCCGTTAAAAAAACCATCGACCTTCCTGATTACCCTGATGTAAAGGATGCACAGGAAGTGATTGTTATTGGCGCTGGTCCTGCCGGATTATTTGCCGCCTTAAAACTTATTGAAAAAGGATTAAAACCCATTGTTCTGGAACGTGGTAAAGACGTAAGAGAACGAAGACGTGATTTGGCAGCTATAACAAGAAATCATCTGGTCAATGAAGATTCAAATTATTGTTTTGGTGAAGGTGGTGCAGGAACTTACTCTGACGGAAAGTTATAC
>JAAESS010000378.1 GCA_024229195.1 Flavobacteriales bacterium
CAAGAAGGCTTAATTCGAATTTCATAAAATTATCAATCAAAAAGTAAATAATCATGAACAAAGCGGTACTTGTATTCAGTGGTGGACAAGACTCCACCACCTGCCTCATCAGAGCAAAAGAAACATTCGATGAAATCCACTGCATCACCTTTGATTACGGGCAAAGACACCGGCAAGAAATCGAGATCGCCCAACAAATTGCAAAAGCCTTACATGTCACCTCTCACAAGGTAATGGACGTTTCCCTGTTAAACGAACTCGCAATCAGTTCACTCACTCGTGACAATATTCCAGTGAAACACGAACTCGACAGCAATGGCTTACCCAATTCTTTTGTCCCAGGGCGAAATATTTTGTTTCTCACCTTGGCAGGGATTTATGCCTATCAATTGAACGCAAGTACCATTATTACCGGTGTATGCGAAACAGATTTTTCTGGCTACCCAGATTGTCGAAATGAATTTGTCAAAGAAATGAATCGTGCCATCAACTCAGGCATGGACTCATTTATTCACATTGAAACCCCGTTAATGTGGTTAAACAAGGCGGAAACCTGGGCGCTGGCTGATAAGTATGGACAGTTAGACTTCGTCGTGAATCAGACGTTGACCTGCTACAACGGCATTATTGGAAGTGGCTGCGGAGATTGCCCAGCATGCCACCTAAGAGAAAAAGGCTTAACCGAATATTTGAACAATAAAGGAGCCATACAAGCCGCTTTAAATCAAAAATTGACCGATTAATTATTTACGAAAATTTGTGGGTGCTTAGACCCTACAAACTTGAAGCGACACAAAGGCGACAAAAAATAAACGTCGCCAACGCATCTGTCGCTTCAAGCGTGCTGGAAATTTAGGAGGACTTTTTCGCTTTTCTTACCTGATAGGCTTGCATTTGTTCTTCTGTTGCGGGCGTTTGGTATTTCTTTTTCCATTCCTCGTATGGCATGCCATAAACGCGCTCCCTTGCCTCCTCATCCGTCACTGAAACGCCTCGTGCCTCGGCTTCAGCCAGATACCACTTCGATAAACAGTTACGGCAAAAATCAGCCAAGATCATTAGATCAATATTTTGCACATCTTTATTTTTATCCAAATGTTCAAGGAAACGGCGGAAAGTCGCCGCATCTAATTGGTCTTGTACCGATTCTGGTAAATTGGATTTCATCATTACCTCAACTCATTAAAAAGTAACGTTATGGATTTACCCTATAAAAGGGTAAGAAAGAGACGACAATCAAGCATTTCTATGAGCATAGAATAACTTTGTTAAAGCCGGGAGTGAAGGAAGTCAAAGGTGGGAATGAAGGCAGCCATACCAATTACTACCTTCAATATCAAAAATCCTTTTTACATTTCTGACAACACATAAAACACCACGTTATCGCCAGAAAGCGTTGCTTTAGCGATAATGCGTGTCACTTGTGAGATGTTTTTTAAACTCGGTTTCACTAATCGAGAAAAAAAAGCCGTATTCACGCCATACATGGTTGGGTGAATACCAATGTATTTTTTTAGTGCATCGGCGGAAATCGTCACACTGCAAGATTTATCACTCAAACAACATAGCAATTCGAACAAACGCAAGGTCACTACTGAAGGCATGGAATTGATTTCATCTTTTTTCAAATACACCGAATTTTTCGGATCGGAAATATTAAAACTCTCGTCAAAATGCACAAATATTTGTTCTTTATTAATTACATAGGTCAAAAAATTTCGCTCTTGTAATCGTTTTAAAATTGAGCGTAAATTCGATGCACAGGAATGCATCGGAAAGCCTCTAAAAGAAGCATATTGGGTCATATCAAAATTAAAATCATGCGATAAGGTTCGACTGACCCAAAAATAAATAAACATACGTTCTTGGTAGGTAAAACGCCGCTCATCCATCAAGATACTTTTGGGCAAAAATACATTTTCCTTAATCAAAAATCATGTCTCCTTGTCTTACCAAACATCTACATCTCGTTCATCATAACGAGGCAGACGATATTCAATATTTTCTAACCAATGCAGTAGGTAAAGCACCTTAATGAGGTTTTCATCAAGGATCAGATCATAACGTTTATGAGATTTAAAAATCGCTCGTGTTAACCGTTTATTTCGAATGATGGGGATATCATTTTCTTCCGCAACGCGGAAAACTTCCATCGCCATTTCACCTCGATGCTTAATCGCAACCATGGGGAACGGCGGTATTAATATCAAAAAAGATACCAATGGCGAGGTGTGTTGGGTTAGCAAGAATAACCGAGGAACGTTTTACATCCCTTTCATCGCTGTCATTTAATAAACTACGGTGAAATTCTTGTCGTTTACCTTTTATTTCAGGGTTACCATTTTGATCTTTTTGTTCGCGTTTGACTTCATCCTTCGTCATTTTTAAATCTTTCACAAATTGTTGATATTCAAAATAACTAAAAGGCAACGTCGAAACAAAGATCAACGTCATGGCTAATAAGATAAAGAAGATGACCTCTTCATATAATTTACTTAATACATCACCTTTAGTTAAATAAATAAAGCTAAAAATTTCAGGTGCGTATAAAGAAAACCAAATAACAATGAAAATACAACCTACAAAATGAATCACAAGTGATTTAAATAGTTCAATGATGGTTTTCATTGAAAATATATTTTTAATTCCCTGAACAGGATTCAATTTTGCGATATCGATTTTCAAGGCCTTCGTAGCAATCACAAATTTTGTCTGCATGAGGCTCGGTAAACATACAGAGAAGATAGCAACAGCAATCGGCACAACGAAAGCCAGTACGATTTGATCCCACACTAAATCGATATAACGCTGCAAAGCATCCATGTCATGAATGGTTTCCAGTGACTTGTCAACAATGGAAATAATATCGATAGCACCCAAAGTAAGTATGACGAAGAAAACATTAAAAAAATACAAAATTTCTTTAAATTTAAACGTCTGCCCTTCTTCAGCTGAGTCTTTAAATTTCTTATCCGTGGGTTCTTCTGTTTTTTCTTCTGCTGAACCACTCACAGCAATAACATCCTTTCAAGAAATAAATACTAAACATGAAAAATAGTATTTTATAAACCTTCAGGCACACACCACTCATCATACATTTGCTGAATAATTTTATAATTGGCAATATTATCTCGCGAAAACATAATAAGTAATAACACTGGGCGTTTAATAAAATACTCTGGTTCTTTTTTAAAAATATGACTAATAACAAACTCAGGATTATAAGCACCTACTTTTAGGGCTGTCATGTAAATGCTGATGTCCCGCTTATTATTGGTTTCGAGTAATTTGTTATAAGCCCGATCACAATACTTCACCGAAAATATTAATGCTTGATCCAAGGAGGTTTCTAGCAAATCATTCACATCAACATCTAATTCATTAACACCAATACCCGTAAATATTTCATCGATATAAGGGTAATACCAGTTAGTATTTTTGGCATAATTCGTCAGCAACATAACTGTCTCTTAAAAATCAAATTGCCCAGAGAAAATAGTTTCTTGATTCATTGAATCCATCATAGATTGTTTAAATGCATCAAATGACAAATCATAAATCGTTGCCATCATCCATGCTTCATGAATAACAGAACGCAAGGCTGGCATGTCCTCATACTCAATGATCAAATTTGCGAAATTTTCAGCAAAGTTATCCGTGTCATTTTTATAAACATCATAAAATAAATCTTTTGCCGTTGTGTTTTGATCAATAATAATGCTCATACAGTAAAATACCTCATAATGTAGTCCATGTATTTTGTTTCGAAATACACAAATAATACGCTTATTCCAATAAAACTTTTAATTGTCAAAGACAATGAAAATGTATTCATTTGGGGAGAGAATCTAGAAAGAATACCTAAGAAAACTTCCGTTAAAAACATAAAAAATAGAACAGGTAAAACAAAAATCACCCCAGAAATCAAACTCGTGTCTATCAATGAATAGATTAGATCATAGTTCATGGTGAGTATGTCAAATTGCTGAGAAAACGGAAATGTCTCATAACTCATATAAATGGATTGAATGAGTAATAAAATTCCCGGTGACGTTAAATACAGTACATTGGTATAAAAAAGAAAGAATGAGCTAAAGGGTGACGATTCCACCCCAACTGAGGGGTCAATCGAGTTACTCAATGTTGCACCACGTTGGTTATCAATAACTTCCCCGATAGTATTGGATATCCAAAATGGCAAAGCCGCTGGGATGGCGATAAATAAACCCACAATAAACTCATAAAACATAGAGATAAATGGGGTGTCTATTCCCTCCTCCGGCAATGTAATCGCCCCCGTCAATGGCATACAGAAAATAACAATAAATGTTCCTCTGATAGTCATGTTTGCAAGCGTAGTGTTGGAGAAAAAAGGAATAAATAAAAAGATGGGTAATACCCGCGACATAATCAATGATATCGCAACAAGGAAGTCATCAACCCACATCAGACGCCCAATATCATTAATAAAAGCTCATTATAAAAAGTGATAATTATTCTCGACATCCATCCCGCAATTAATAAAAGACAAAGACTTGTTGCTAATAATTTCACACCAAAAGGTAAGGTTTGTTCTTGTATTTGTGTGACCGTCTGAAAGATAGCAATAACAACACCAACTGCCGTAGCAACTAATATAGGTGGTGATGATAACAATAAAACCAAATATATTGTTTTGTTGGAAAAGTACGCTAATTCAATCATGTGTAATACTGCAAAATTAAACCTTGAGAAACTCTCGACCAACCATCAACAGCGACGAATAAAATCAATTTAATCGGCAATGATATGGTCACGGGGCTCATCATCATCATACCTAAAGCAAGCAAGATATTTGACACGACGAGATCGATTAATATAAAGGGCAAATAAAGATAAAACCCTATTTCAAACGCATTCTTAATTTCGGTTAACGCATAAGCCGGTAAATAAGCAATAAATGAAAATTCTTCAGTGTCCGTCACATCCGTAAATTGTCCATTTTCTTTATTCAAATCACTGAAGAATTTCACTAAATCCTTATCCGCATATCTCATCAGGTATTCCTTATAGGAGACCAATCCTTCCGTGAGAAACTTATTGACGGAATCTTTATTTTCGTAATTGATTTCATTTTGACTGGTATACTCGAACACCTGTGAATAAACCGGATACATCACATAAAGTGTCATAATTAATGCAATGGCATTGGTTGTTAAATTTGTAGGGATTTGTTGTATACCAATGGCATTTTTTATCAATGAGAACACCACATTAAATTTAATAAAGCAGGTAGCACCAGCAATCAGGAATGGAATCATTCCTAATATGAATAGCTTTATAATTAAAGCTAAATCACTACTCGCTAAACCAAAACCAGTCACTAGAGATATACCTCATTGATTTCCAGCGCTAAACGGCTGTTCTCGTCATAAATCAGTTCACCTATCGCCACCAATCTATTTTTCATTTTGATCTCAACCCGACTGACTGACATGCCTTTCAAATCGAGATAATCACCCACCACTAAATTTTGAAGCTCTTCAACACTGAACGTAATACTTCCAAGGGAAACATTTAATTCAACACTCATACCTGAGGTATCATCAACTAAAGGTTCACCAACATTTGCTTCTAAACTCATAGTTTGCCCTTTTTTCAATAAAATGATTTCATTGATCCCTAACAAAAAGTCAAATACCGTTTCTCCCGAACAGACCGCTCGAAATAATGGTTTTATTGTGTATATTTCACTTTTTTTTAATCTATCAAGAGATGGTATTTGTATTTTGCCAACGAGGTACTCGAGTGTAATGGGAAGATCGTTTATCAACCGTTCATTCAGTGCGGGTTTAATCCGTTCAGGAAAATAATTTTCCCCTAAATTTGGATCGACTTTATCAATATACGTTTTGAAATGCTCAGATTTAAGTGAATAACCTGAGATTTCATCACTTGTGATTGCATTCAATCCTTTAATGTTACAACCACTGAAACTATAAAGTTCATTTAAATCATCGAGTACAAATTGTAACGTTTCACTTCTTAAATCGCTTAACGATTGTGTTAAACCAAAATAATATTTTAAATCGTCATTCTTTATATGTATGACGCTACCATTATCTAATGACAAAGATGAAAAATCGCTTGGATCTAATAATTTCCATGGACGAATTTCATATCGATCAGATAAAGAGTGTTTTATTTTTAGTGAGAGTCCCATCTAACTACAC
>JAAESS010000379.1 GCA_024229195.1 Flavobacteriales bacterium
TAAAGTGAACAATCAAATCATGCAGATCCTTGTTTTTTTTATCTTTTTCTATCTCAACGTCATAATTACCAGTTGCAATTTCACGAGTTGCAAGTGAAAAATTATGCATTGGCCTCATCAACTGATCAATCATCCTTAGAACAACAAGGAGTGCACACAAAACAGCCAACAAAACCGTTGAAGAGAAGTCAATCATAAATCTTGTTTTGATAATAGAATTATTAAGAGTCAGTTCTGCCTCTCTTGCTGCATTTCGAAAACGCGTCATTCTTTTGGTTAGACTATCAATGTTATAATCAAGTGAGAATCGAGCAATCAATGTAAATTGATCAGTTGAGGCAGTATAGCCATCCTCTATACAATCTATTTCAGCATTTTTTTGAGTAGCGATAAGATTATTTTTTGCGTTATAGAGTGTCAACTCGCAGGCCCAATCATCAACAATCAGTTGCTCAAGTACTTTTTGCATTTTTTCATCAGAAGAACGCGGAACGTCGTAATAGTTAACCAATAATGCAACGTTATTTGCTCGATCTTTATAGTATTGAGATGAAACAATAGCAGTATTGCTGTAAAGTTCATCAACCTCGCTACGAACCGTCATATTGAAAATATCAAACTGCGCTCCTGCTCTTTGCAAATTGTCACGGATGGATTCAAATGAAAATGAATAAAATGAAAGAACTGGAAGCAACACTAAAACAGGAATCATCTTAACAAAAGACCAAGTAAATTTTGAGCCAA
>JAAESS010000380.1 GCA_024229195.1 Flavobacteriales bacterium
AAGTTTAAAAGATGGCTATGATCTGTACTATGATAATAAAAAATTAACGCAGGGTAAATATTGGGGTGTGGGTATAAATGAGGATGATCCTGAAGATGTTATTGCGGTTATCGTTAGTCCTGAGGGTGATCTGCTCAGGTTGAAAAAATACAAATTGAATGACCGGATAGTCATGACAGAATCTTTTCAAAAATGTAGCGATTGCTATACCCAGGAGCTAAGGTTTGCTGGAATGCAAGGCAACGAGCTCTTGTTTACGTATAGGGAACTGATTGGTGTTTTGAATAAAGTCAGATTTGAGGATGAGTTTACATTTTCCTTTGAACAAAACCAAATGATCGATTACAAAGGCTTGAATATAAAGATGCTTAAAGCCAGCAATGCTTCACTCGAATATGAAGTGGTAGAACTATTTGAATCTTTAAGATAATCAGAGTGATCAATAGTTCTGTTTTAATAATTTTCTATCTCAACCGTAACTTCAATTTCAACAGCCATATTAAAAGGAAGTGATGCATGACCCACGGCGGCTCTGGCATGTTTTCCTTTTTCTCCGAAAACTTCCATCATCAGATCAGAAAAACCATTGATCACTTTTGGCTGATCATAAAAGTCAGGGGATGAATTTACCATACCACGAACTTTAACGAATTGCTTGATATTACTTAAATCACCTACGGCTGCTTTTAATTTGGATAAAATCTGAATCCCTGCGAGCCTTGCAGCAGCATATCCCTCTTCTACAGTCAGATCTTCACCTAATTTTCCATAAACACGTGTGCCGGTGCCTGATAAATAGATTACATTTCCTACCTGACGCCAATTTACAAAATTAGCAACAGGAACGCTTGGTTCTGACAGTTCTATTCCAAGTTCTTTAATACGCTCTTCAGGGTTTTGTGCTTGAAGTAAGGATGTGTGTAACAGGGTTAGAAGTAGTATTAAAATATAGGATTTCGTCATTTTTTGCTTTAAAAACATTTTTTAAATGTAATGATATTTTGCTTATTTATTATTGAGATTTTAGATCTCATAGCGCATATTAATTTTTGAAAAAGAAAGTCTTTAGAGAACAAAATGAGGAGTTGTCAAGTAATTTTAGGGCTCAGTGAATTCTATTAATTCAATTAACTTCTCTCTAATTTTATTGTATTCTGTGTTTTTTTGTGTTTCCCAGATAAAGAGTTCATTCAAACAATTTTCAAATTCTTGCCTCTTTAAAAGGTGATTGTTTGAAGGCTAAATATGATACTATTCTAATTTATTGGCTAGTGATAGGTAGTGACTTGGAGATTTATACAAAACCTTGAATCTTTGGCTGAAGCATAGGATTCACAATAGTTTGAGTTTGGCTTAAAGAGTTATAAATAGAGACTAAATTTTCTTTTCGGTAGGTTTTCAATAAAAATATAAGAACCCCAAAAACACCTCCTAAAATAGTATATATTAAATCTAATTTATCCTTATCACCTCCTATTAGGGGATCAATGAATTTTTTGAAAGGGCTATAAAGAATGCTGTGGTTAGTCCAAGAAAAATTGATTTGAATTTATGATAAGACTTTTGAAAATATAAATTCGAGATTATTAAAATAATTATTAATCCAACAATAAAATGCTCAAAATACCCTGTATCAGAGATACTTAAAATTTCAAGAACTTGTTTAAAATAGCTAATTATTTTCTTTAAAATTCCCAAGGTAAAAATTTAGGAAAAAAAGTAAATATTTTGCTCATATATAAGAATTATGATTGAAAAATATTATCGCTTTTTATATTTTAGATTAAAGTTGCATCTAATGTTTTTCAGACATGAATAATTGTAACTTTTTATATTTGACTAAGGCTAGAAGGATTGGTAATTCGCTCATTTCTATTAGAGTTACAACGATATTAAGTATACTTCATTCGACCATTTGCTTGCAGAGATGGACAAGCAATTTAATAATAAATAAGAGGTTGTCGTGGATAATGTAAGAAACAGCCATCCTTAAGGATCGCAAACTGAACCTGAGAACCCACTAATACTTAATTGGTGTCCAAAGGGCATTCTTGAGTACCATAAGGACAGAAGAACCTTGTTTGAGGAGATGTTTTATCCTCACTTTTCATTTTTTTCGTGTATTTGACAAAATTGAACGAAAATTTTAATGCTAGAATTGCAAATATTACAGCAATAATATCGACAAAATTTATTTTGAATACTTCTTCCATCTTTAATTAATTTTCCATGTACAGTATATAACGACGCAATAGTATAATTTATTGCAATTAAATATCGAGAGCTGCATAATATCGAAAAAAATTCAGATGATAAATATGAAATTCATAAGTATAAAATTATTGGAATCGATAGTTATAGCGGTTGATTTAATAACTTGAATCATGCAGAAAGTAATAAACTAGCTATATCAGTTAAGATTGCTATATTTAAACGAGCGCACTAAACCATTTAAGCCAGACGAATATGAATAAATTACTTTTTAATATAACATTGCTTTTGATACTGTCAATAGGTATTCAACAGAATAAAGCATTCTCATAAGTTAGTTCTCAGGAAATAGATTCCATCGTACAACATGCAATGGATAGTTTTGCAGTGGCAGAAGTGGCCGTTGCTGTTGTTAAAGACGGGAAGATCATACATCAGAAAGGTTATGGAGTGCGTACAATCGGCAGTGAATTAAAGGTTGATGAGCATACGAATTTTGGTATTGCTTCTAATTCAAAAGCTTTTACAACAGCTGCTTTGGCAATGCTCGTTGAAGATGGAAAACTATCCTCGACCGATAAAGTAATCGATCATATTCCAGAATTTAAAATGAGAATTCTAAAGATTTGATCTGGCAAGGAGTGGCTAAGGGGACGATTAATGAAAAGGCCGAAAAGAGAGAAAAATCAATACCTAAAGCGGTAAAGAAACTCATGAAAAAGTTTCCGGTTGACCCTGTGAAGTCGTGATAAATTAAATCCTTAATCTTAATTAATCACCTTGCGCTTCAATATCATTAGTTTGTAGTGTAAGCTTGACCACCCTGCCTTTATCTTTTGAATTCGGGGTGTTATGATCGATCAAAATGACCAGGTTACCACTTGGTAATTGAGCTATATCACGGATCCTTCCAATATCAGGCATGACATTCTCCGTTTTTTCCGTTTCCGAATCGTAACGAATAAGACTTTGATATGTAAGGCCTCCTATTAGAAATGAACCGTTCCAGTCTTTAAAATTACTGTTTTTAAGTTTGATCAAACTGCTTGGAGCAAGACGAAAATCTTTTGTCCAGTACTTTAAAGGTAAAATGGTATTCTTAGCAGCTTCTTGCTCGGTCATATTCGATACGGGAGTTAGGTCATAATTGAGTCCATATGAAAATAATGGCCAACCGTAATTACCGCCTTTGATAATCACATTTAACTCGTCGCCGCCCAAGGGTCCATGTTCATCGGAATAGAGAATTGAATCATCAACATCATAAAAAAGTCCCTGAGGATCTCGATGGCCATATGACCAAATACCAGAAGGTTCTTTCATACCTGGTAACACAGGATTATCTTTTGGAATTGAACCATCAGCATGCAACCTAAAAATCTTACCTCTTGGGTCATTCAGATCTTGAGGTCCGGGAGTAGGCCCGGGAGTTCCTCCAATTCCGGAGGAGAGAAAAAAATGGTTATTGTCCTGCCATTCAATCCTGGAGCCAATTGAAAACTGATCTGATGTAAAAATTATCTCAAGATCCTGAGCTGAATTATCTTCCATTCTAAACCTTACTACCGAAAGGTGGAAGTTCTCGTTGACATAGGCAAGATATGCCATTTGATTGGATGAGAATTCCGGATGAAGACTTATATCCATCATGCCTCCGTAAGGCCTGTCTACTACAAATGTTTTTGTCTTTGGAATACCTTTTATCTTGCTCAGTGCACCATTTTCATAGTGATAAAGCGTTCCCATCCTTTCGGATATAAGAAAATTTTCTTCACCAATCACCTCAATAGCCCATGGTATTTCAAAACCATCTGCAAGCACCTCTTGATGGACGATGCCTTCTGACTCTGATTCTACAGACTTTTTATTCTCGCAGGCACCAAAGAATATGATTAAACAAGAAATAACGATTAAGTATATCTTATTTGAATTATTCAGTTTTCGTTTTATTCTTCTAAAAAAGGGAGGCATAGGTTCGGTTTGAACTCTAATATAGAAGTTATAATTTTAAATAAATAATCGTTTAGGACGAATGGTGTCTAATCATATTCAGAAGTACTTATTTACTTATCGAGGGTCAGAACTTAAATAAGCAATACGTACTAATGGAAGGATGTTTTGGAATATGGACTTAGATGAAATGATTGCACTAACTAAGAATAGTATTCAATATCTCTAATCTCAACTCGATCCCCCGAAAATACTCTTCGAATCCAATTTTTATTTTCATCCAACAAATCTTTAACCTGGTAAGAAGTTATTGTATCAAAACCATATTCACTCTCTCCATATTCATTGCAATATATATCTACTTGAAACATTCTTCCATAAATATCATATTTGTAGGATTCTTTGAATACAATTTCATCTTGGATACCTTCTCTGATTTCATAGTCTGTATATTCAATTAATAAACCTCTATCATCATAAACTACTGCTGTTCTCTTTGGTTTGGAGGGATAGCCATATAGTTCTTCAACAAGAAAACCTTTCTCATTATATGTATATTTTGTAGGTAGTTTTTTAGATAAATAAGAATTTAATTCTTCTTTAAGAATCATATCATTGTTCTCATCAAAAGTGTTTTTAACAATTGTTTTACTATCAATACCTTTAATGAATTCTTCAATTTTATTTCCTTTTTTATCATATGAAAACTTAGTTTTTTCAAAGAAAAAACCATTCATAAATAGAATCATTTCATCTAAATTTCCATTCGTATCATATACATATGTTTTTTTGAAGTCGATATGCTGATCATCTGTTTTGTTAGTATCTGATTCTGAGTCCTCTAAAAAGTTACCGTTTTCATTAAATAATTGAAATTCCTCTTTTGTCAATTTTCCCTGAACATAATTATTTGTGTCCCCAGAAATTTCAAAAGTTTTAGAACTTACGGATCTCACCCTTCCTTTTAATTCTTCTCTGCTTAAATCATTCATTAATCAATTATTTCCTGCAAAATTACAAACAACTATTTAATAATTGAATGACACTCATTGTGATTTCGAATTAGAGCATGAAAGGCTTGTTTGACAGTGATCCTTTGAATTCTATTTTGAAAAAGAAAACCACAGATTCCGCTGGCGCGTAATCTAGGTTTTTTATTTGTCGACACCTTGCGCAAATAAATTTGCGGCGGTCTCTCCAAATAAAAAACCCTTCGCTTTTTAGCGAAGGGTTTTCTTTTATCTGTGACCTCGACAGGATTCAAACCTGTAACCTCTTGAGCCGTAATCAAGTGCGCTATTCAGTTGCGCCACGAGGCCTGCTTGTTAAGGGCAGCAAATATATTTCTTTTTTAGAGAATAGAAAATATTATAATTAAAAAATTATATTCCCATTTGTTCTTTAAAGGCTTCTAAGATTGGAAGGGCTTTTTCACGGTCTTCTTCATAAATAAAAAGTTCTACTTGTGACGGTGAACCACCATAAAAACCGGCTCTTACACCTGATTGGAAGTTGTTTTTAATCATGGAAGGAATTTCCTTGTCATCCAAATCAATTTGAAGTCTTTGAATTTCAATAAGTGAACCTGTAAAAAATCTGATGTGTTTTGATTGGTCATCCATAATTGTTCGTTTTATTAAAGATACAAAAAAGCGGAGATTATATCACTATATAAACCGTTAATCCAAACTGTTTTTGGTCACAAAATACCGCCAGCCAATCAAAGCCATTTGAAATTTCGAAGCTTTACTCATATCCACTCGACGCTTACCCAAACTCGGTAGCACTGTTTTATTGACTTTGGCCAAAACCTTAAATACTTGTTTCTTCATAAAGGCAAAAGTAAAAAATCGCCGTGAAAAAGGCGATTTTTTATCATATACTTTCGATAAAGCTTATTTTTTGATTTTGATAACTACAACACCATTCTTTGCTTTTTCTCCATATTTTTCAATCGCCTTATCACCTTTATACACATTAACAGTCTCAATAGTATCAGGATCGATATCCTCTAAACTGCGATCTTCCATTTCTTTGCCATCAACAATCATTAAGGGTTGATCACCATCTTCGCTGATAAACATCATCATATTTTCTCCTTTATCATGACCTCCTTCTATGACCTCAACATTGACTTCCATTTCTCCATCATCTTTCCGAATTTCCTTTACGATAACAGTTTTTTCACCATCAGAATCTTTATCAATTTCAATGATCTTGATCTTTTTTAATTTTGTACTGTCTCCTGATTTTGAAATCCATACATTTTCTGAATGAGGTCCGTGAATGTCTTCGGTAACTTTTTTACCATTGATCACTTTTACGTGGGTTTCATCTCCATTTTCAGATATAAAAACATAGCTGTTTTTATCTGATTTTGTGTGATTCCCATCTGAGCTAACGATCATTTTTTTGTGTACGTTGTGATCTCCAGAGCTGATGAAAACATTTTGATCTTCAGTTGCTTCCATATATCCGACGGCAAGATCTCCTTCATTATTAAATTCTATATTGATAGGCTTAATGGGATCAGTACCGGATTGATTGACCTGGGCTTTATTTCCTTTTTTGTTTTCTACTGTTACCTGAATGCCAATAATCTCCTCATTGTCATTGTATTTTAGTTTTTTGTATAGAAGCGTAATCCCATTTTTCAAAAGTGATGCTTTCAACTTTTCGAGATCACTTTTTTGAAAATCCTTTGTGATCACCTCGATTTGAAGTTCTGTTTGAATCTCAAATTTTTCTACCTTTTTCTGCTGAGCGATCACTTTGATATTAAAGGTAAATACAAAAAGGATAAGTGCAGGAACGATAAACATAAGTTTAAAGTACATCATCTTGCCTGATTTGTTTTGGTGTAACATATTGATTCTTTTTTTAATTAATGAATTAAAGAAATTACTTGTTAAAACGAATGAATAGTTTGGTGTACTTGTTTTTAGTAAAAGGTACTGATAAGATGTTTTTGCTTTTTGATCTTTCTGAGCTCCTTGATCAGCAATAAATTCCAGGTTTTTTTGAATCTCACGATGATACAACCATGCCAGCGGGTTGAACCAATTAAAAATGATCAAAAACTGAGACAATAGGATATCAATACTATGATGCTGAGCGGCATGTACTTTTTCATGCGCTAAGATCTGTTCAAGTTCATATTGATCGAATTTATCTTTAGGATAGATAATAAAATTAAAGAATGAGAATGGGCTTGTCGAAGCACTGGCCTCTATAAATACGTAGCCATTCTTTTTCCTTTTAGGATATTTAACGATAAACCGAATAAGAGATCCGAGTTGGATCAGAAACCGAATACTTAAAAATATGACGCCTAAGACATATATACCAATAAGTAGTGAAGTTAGACTAAAATTATACAGTGGATCAGAATTGTTGCTCTCAGAAACCGCACTGATAGTTTGTTCGACAAAAATTCCTTCAACAGTAACATATTCAGGAATAATAATGAAGGGTAGGGTAATAGCTGAGATAATTCCAACAAGAAGATAGATTCTGATACTATTGAAAAAAGTTTCTTTTTCCAGAAAAAGTTTGTAAAAAATAAAGAACAAACCAAGAATAGCTGAGAATTTTAAAAAGTACTCCATGGTGTTTAAGATTTATTTTTTTGATTCTTTTCAATGATCGAAATGATCTCTTTCAATTCACTCACACTGATTTTTTCTTCTTTAGCGAAAAAAGAAACAACATTTTTATACGAGTCTTCAAAATAATGCTGAATCGTTTTATGCATAAATGTTTTTTTATAGGCCTCTTTGCTAATAGCAGGATAATATTGATGTGATTTTCCAAATGCCTTGTATTTGATAAATCCTTTTTCCTCCATATTTCTGACAACAGTTGAAATGGTATTATAATGGGGTTTGGGATCTGGCAATTCAGCAACGATTTCCTTAACAAAGGCTTGCTTTAGTTTCCATAAGACCCGCATAATTTCTTCCTCTTTATTGGTCAATTTTTCCATGTAAACTTTTATTATGAATCAAATGTAAACTAATAATATAGTTTTATAACTAAAAAAGTAGTTATTTAACAAAAGATTAATAAAATCATTTGGAACGTATATAGGAGTGGAAATTATAGGTTTTTTGTCAAAGTAAAAGATTGAGTCACAGAAGGATATTTTTATTGATACAGAATATGACAAGATCGTTCTCAATCTTTATAAATCTGTATTTTACAACTCATTTCTAAGTC
>JAAESS010000381.1 GCA_024229195.1 Flavobacteriales bacterium
ACACTGATGAAATTTTCTTGGAATTGATCGATGAGATGAGTCCTGGGGTAATTAAAACAACGGGATCGTTTTTATACGTATTGATGCCAATGCGTGTTAGTCAGTGAATTAAATTGCATGGCAATTTAAAGCCGCGTCTATATTTCGGAGTTTAAAGATAAAAAATTTCTAATCAATCTAAGTCCAGCTCCTTGGCTTTTTTCTGGATGGAATTGAGTGGCGAAGAGATTGCCTTTTCTTATACTTGAAGTGAATTCGCACCCGTAAGGAGTTGTTGATGCAATTAATTTGTTGTTATCTGGTTTTGGATAAAAAGAGTGAACAAAGTAAAAGTATGGATCTTCGTCAAGCCCCTCCCAGATTGGATCATCTTTTTGTTTTTTGATGATCTTATTCCATCCCATATGAGGAATTTTAAGGGATTGATGTTGATTGAATCTCACAACTTTACCAGGAAATATGCCGAGGCCCATGGCTTTGGGGCTTTCATCGCTAGCTTCGAATTACATTTGAAACCCTATACAGATTCCAAGAAAGGGTCGATCGTCTGTGATCCAGTTTTTTAGAGGGGCGGATAGTTTTTGTTCTTCAAGATGGTGAGCTGAATCTCCAAAGGATCCTACGCCTGGAAAAATAATCGAAGTGACTTCGCATAAATCCTCGGGAGATTTTACTAATTTAGCTTTAGCATTCATTGCGCTTAAGCTATTACATACGCTTTTGAGGTTTCCGGCCCCATAGTTTATGACTCCAATCATTGTTATAATGGCTTAAATTAGCCTTGATTGACTAATTTTTTTAGGAATCAAAGAGTTTCCTTAGTGCTAGGTATCCCTTTTACTCTTGAATCGTGTCGGCTTGCTAAATCACATGCTTTTGCTAGCCCTTTGAATATTGATTCTGCCATATGATGA
>JAAESS010000382.1 GCA_024229195.1 Flavobacteriales bacterium
ATTATGGATTATAATTTTACGGCTAGCGTTGAAAAAGAATTTGATGAAATTGCTCAGGGTCTTACGAAGTGGACTAAAATGATTAAAGAGTTTTACCATCCATTTCATGAGACGGTTGAAGATACAATTGAAAATTCTGAAAGAGCTACTGGAGAAAGGTTACTCGGAGAAGATCCAAAATCAGGAAAGAATGTTTATGCAAGAATTGGAAGGTTTGGTCCAATGATTCAGATTGGTGAACAAGGCGATGAAGAAAAACCGAGATTCGCATCACTTAGAAAAGATCAGTCCATTCAGACAATTTCTTTTGAAGACGCAATGGAGCTGTTTAAATTTCCAAAAGTAATTGGAGAATTGGATGGAGTAGAGGTGAAAGTAAATGTTGGTAGATATGGACCATATGTTCAGTTGAATAGAACTTTTGTTTCAATTGATGAAAAGAATGGCGATACGATTGATAATATGACGATCGAAAGAGCGATTGTTATGATCAAAGAAAAGCTCGAAGCGGATAAAAATAAAATCATCAAGACTTTTGATGAGGATGACACTATGCAATTGTTAAATGGGCGTTACGGGGCTTACCTTAAGATTGGAAGAAAGAATTTTAGGCTTCCAAAAGATGTTGAGCCTGCGGACTTATCGTATGAACAATGTGTGGAGATTTCAAAGAATCAAGCGAAAACAAAAGCAAAAGGTAAGGCAAAGGCTAAACCAAAAGCAAAAGCAAAGCCTAAAGCAAAAAAGAAATAGTTTTTTGGTACTTTAGTGACTTATGAAAGATATTAGCATCTATTTTGGCAGTTTTGGTGAAAAGGATAGTTCGATTACAAATACGATCGGTGAGAAGATTATTGTCAATTCGAGATCTAATTTTAGCCTTCCAGAAGAGAATGATATTGCTTTAATATTCGTTCCTGAGTACAGAAATTCAAACCTCACAATCAATAAAGAGGATATAGAAACGCTTCGAAAAAACTTCTATAGCTTATATGCCGGTAACTGGTCGTCTAATTTGTATGACCTTGGTACTATCGAGCCTGGGAATTCATATGAAGACACGCAAAAGGCGCTTTCGGATGTTGTTGCTG
>JAAESS010000383.1 GCA_024229195.1 Flavobacteriales bacterium
CCTGATACGCGCCAAACTTATCCGAATTTAAAATCAACCGGTTTTTATACCATCAATCATGTGACGGAAGCGATTCATGCAAATGCACATCAAACTT
The DNA here is from genome assembly GCA_024229195.1 of Flavobacteriales bacterium. Classification (GTDB taxonomy): domain Bacteria; phylum Bacteroidota; class Bacteroidia; order Flavobacteriales; family Flavobacteriaceae; genus Lutimonas. The sequence continues at coordinate 98 of JAAESS010000383.1, forward strand.
CAGCGCGGTACCCGGCGGAGGTGTCGGAGTTTGATACGTGCAATTTGACTGAGGAATACATCGATGATTTTCCCGCACCTTTTGTCAAAGAATCGATGATAAAAATCGGAATGTCTTATCTCGAGGAAATTTATATCAAATCAAATGACACTCGTTTGGTTATCGGTAAAGTCGAAAAGTTAATCATCCCCGAAGCACTGCTCGAATCGACGGGGCACTTGGATATAGATGCGGCAAATACTGTTACAATCGGTGGTTTGGATACTTATTTCGGAACGAAAAAATTGGGTCGATATCAGTATGCAAAACCTTGAATGGATAATTGTTTAAAAGTTCATGGCTTATAGTTTCTGAAATACAAAATTTTGGACTTTAGTGAACTTGATGAAAAAATATAAACTAAATTTCGACGGATGTTCTTTTGATTTTTTTTGCAAAAAATCCTTTGATTAAAAGTAAACAAACATGCAACAGGAGCAAATCACAACCCTTACCTTCCTTCGCTATGAAACCTTTAAAGATAAAGTTTGGGGCTTCGGAATGATGCAATTTGCACATCCGTATTTGGCGAAAGCCGATGGTTTGGAGTTTTACAAACTGATGGGCAGCGGAAAGGATTTTGGCTTGAATTTGCCGGATTGGTCTGTTTATGCACTTTTGCAGGTCTGGGAAAATCGAGCGTCGGCAGATGCTTTTTTTGAAAAGTCAGATTTCATGAAAAAATATCAAAATCGCTGTTCTGAGGTCTGCACCATTTTTATGAAAACACTGAAATCTCATGGAAAATGGTCTGATAAATCACCTTTTCAACCTTCAGAGAAACAAAGTGAAAATACTGAAAATGAGCCGATTGCCGTTATCACACGAGCTACAATTCGAACTTCTCGGTTAATTGATTTTTGGAAATATGTACCGACTTCTCAAAAGCATATTTTCAATGCACCGGGATTGATTTTTACTAAAGGCGTGGGCGAAGTCCCTATCAAGCAAATGGCAACGTTCAGCCTTTGGGAAAACGCGGAATCCGTTAATAATTTCGCTTATAAGAGCAGAGAACATGCTAAAGCCATAAAATTGACTCGAAAATTAGACTGGTATTCGGAAGAGCTGTTTGCTCGCTTTAGGCCGATTGCGATTATTGGTACCTGGGGCGGAGAAAAATTGATTCCGGGATTGTGAGCAAGCGTTGCGAGGTTTAGATATTAGGTAGTCAAAACAATAGTCCGTGAAATTTTTTGATTCGTAAAAAAAAGGGTAAAACCTGAACTTTGTAGTTCCTACACAACAAAGAGGATTTTACCCATGAGCGTCGGAACACTCACGGCAAAGATATTGAGCCTACTGCCAAATATTGGCAAGTGTCAAAGAAATTTTTTGATACACTTTTTCACTTTGATTATTGCTTTTCGTGGCAAAGCTAATTTTGAAAATTTAGCACGTCAAGGTCAATTTAATGAAAGTACTTATCGGAACAATTTTGATAAGGACTTTGATTTTTTTGAATTTAATAAGCAGTTAATCGACTCGACTTTAGAAAAAGAACGAGCAATTGTATTTGACCCGAGTTTCATTTCCAAAAGCGGAAAATCGACACCGGGATTAGGTTATTTTTATTCCGGTGTTGCCGGACGAACCAAAATCGGATTGGAAATTGGCGGTTTTGGCGTTGTGGATATTGAAAATAATACTTGCATGCATTTAACTGCCGTGCAAACTTTGAATCACAAAAAGTGTGGTTCGTTGTTGAAATATTATGCTGAAACGGTTTGTGATTACGCCGTTCGACTCAGGGGCATCTCCAATCGGTTATTAGTAGACGCATATTTTTCCAGATACAACTTTGTTAACCCCGTCTGCGAAGCCGGTTTGGAGGTCATCAGTCGATTAAGAGATGATTCAGTGTTGTTTTACCACTATTTAGGTCCGAAACGTGCAGGACGCGGACGCCCCAAAAAGTTTCAAGGTAGAGTCGATGTAAAACAACCGGATGAAAATCATTTTAAATTAGTGGTTGAAGCAGTGGATGCCAACATTTATGAAGGTGAAGTTTACTCCAAGCCGCTCAAACGTTGGATAAAGGTTGCTTTAGTGCATCATCTCAAACCAAACGGTGAATTGAAAAAAGTGAAAATTTATTTTTCGACTAACCTGACAATGACCGCAACTCAAATTCTGATTTATTACTCAACTCGATTTCAGATTGAGTTTTTGTATCGAGATGCAAAGCAATTTACGGGTTTGGAGCATTGTCAAAGTCGAAAGGAAAAACGCTTGGATTTTCATTTCAATGCTTCGCTGACTGCCGTTTCGCTTGCAAAAGCTGCGCACTATTTGAACGTGCCGAAAGAACAAAGAAAGGCATTTTCCATGTTTAGCATTAAGGCTCAATATTTCAATGAACTTCTCTTGAATCGTTTTTTTTCAGCGTTTGGGCTCGACCCAAACAGCAAAAAAATTAATCATAAATATTTATCCCTGAGGGACTTCGGCAAAATCGCCGCTTGATTCTTCACGGACTATTGTAAATCAAGCATTGAATTATATTCAATCGGATCCGGAAAGCTCTTTAGCTAAATCTCGTACAGTTCTTGAAAAAATATTGATAGACAGCTACACAAGAGAAATGGAGTTTGCACCAAAGGCTAAAACAATTGAAAAAATAATTGGTCAATCTCAATTTAATCAAAAAATACCCAAAAGAATTGTTACCCGTATTCGAACGGTCCAAAGTATGGGGAATATCGGGGTGCACCATGATGATGAGGTCACTCAAAAAGATGCAGAAGATACCCTTGAAATTTTAGTGGTTATTTTTGAATGGTACTTGATGAAGTATGATTTGGTACTCGAAATTAAAGA
>JAAESS010000384.1 GCA_024229195.1 Flavobacteriales bacterium
TCTGTTGACCAAGATCATTTCTCGGGTAAATAATGAGCTGTAGTTTTGAATCAATAAACTTTTTTTCCCCTTTATAAAACCGGTTGCACTTAGGTTCAGCCGGTTTTGTATTTAGTAGATACAAAAAGTAGGTTTCAGAAATCAAGAACTTTTCAGATCCATGGAAACATCAATTTCAAAAAAAGCATCAGGCAATCATCAAATATCGAATTTAGTTAACATTTTGGAGGGGAAAAGATTTAATGAAGTTTTAATGGCTGTCGTTTCGATAGCAGCAATTCTCGTAATTTTGTGGGGCTAGATATATTTCTCCATCATATTAAATTGCAACACTAGATTTAAATTTTCTTTGAGGGGATAGTTTATTTTTTATGTAATGATCATGTCAGGTTGATTCCTGATCAAATCTTTTTTCATCATAATTATTTAAATGTTCTTCCCATGAATAATCATTATAGATCAATTTATAACCGGTAGGGTCTTTATCAAGATATTTACCGATAATGATTCTGCTGCCTTTTTTGCCACCAAAATCATTTAGAAACCAAAGAAACAATCTGCTTATCAGCATTTTCTTTCCTTGTTCATTGATCAATGTATCGTCATTTAGAAAAGATTTACTCGCAAGTTCCAATTGCTCTTCTAACTTATCTACAGTGTAAGATGCGATAGGAGGGCAGCTTTTTGCGCCGCAGTTCAGGGCAAAATGAATTCTAAAATCTATCTTGCTCACCGCCCACCTTTTGATCAAAGTTGAGGCGAAAGGCTTGCGAAAATACCCAAGTGAATACTTATACCGAAAACGTCTGAGTATACCGTGCTCTATGTCATCAAGACTCAATTTTTGACCTGCAATGATTATTTCTTTAGCGGTATAAATTTTTGGTTGATTGAGATTCTTATACTTTCTTAGTATCTGAAAAAATGAATTGTATATGTTGATCCAGAATGCATTTTTAAATCGATCATTATGGAGTTGCTTTTCTACGATATCCGCATCGAAATCTGCCAGAGTGATCAAAAACCCTTCGTAAGGCTCTTCCTTTTTCACTGCAAGCAGTAACTGTTCGGATATTTTATTCAGATCGTTCATACTACTTCACAAAATTTGGCCATCTTTTCATATAGGTGATAAATGTATCACTCAATCCTTCTTTTCTAAGGTGTTCTTCGGATACGGGAGTTTTCACAGGAATGAAATCTGGATTTTCCATAACCTTGATTGGAAAATCATGATGTAGAATGCCAGAACGTCCTATCGTAACAAAATCTACTCCTGCATCTAAAATCTGTCCTGCCTCTTTAGCATTGTTGATTTTACCTGCTACGGTTAGTTTGACATGTTTATAATCCATTTCAGTAAAATGCTCGAGTAAGCTGAGATCTTGAAACTGAATGTCTTCTGGAAGTTTAAAGCAATCCCAAAGAGATATATCCAGAAAATCGATATTCTCTTCATCAACCAATCTTTTGCACAGGCCCTTTACTTCTTTAAGTTCCATACCAAATTTTTCAGGTGACAACCTAACACCGATCAGGAAATCTTTGCCACAAACATCTCTGATGCCATTTACGATCTCGAATAAAAGACGAGATCGATTCAAAAGTGATCCACCGTATTGATCTTCTCTTTTATTAATTTCTTTACTGATGAATTGTGTTAAAATATATCCATGGGCTCCATGAACTTCAACACCATCATATCCGGCTTTCTTTGCTCTGACCGCAGCTTGGATAAAATCATCTCTTAATTTCTTGACTTCTGATAAAGAAAGGGCTCGTGCACCTGTTTTTTCATTTACTGATGGACAAACAGGAGCTTGATCAATAATGTCGGCAGGAGATCGCATACCGGCATGATGCAATTGAATGACGGCTAAACTGCCATATGACTGAATACTTGAGCTCAGTCTTTGATGTCCGGGAATTTGATCGTCATTAAAAATACCAAGTTGTCCTGAAAAGCCTTTTCCTATTTCTTGTACATGAGAAGCGCAAGTCATTACCAATCCAAATTGTCCTTGGGCGCGCATGGTCAACCATTGAAATTCATCATCTGATAACTGACCATTTTCAAAACTTTGCCTATTTGTAAGAGGTGCCAGCATAAATCTGTTTTTCATACTGCTGCCGCAAGTAAAATGTACCGGAGAGTAAAAGGGTTTCATTTTTTTCATTTATAATTTTGTAAAATAAGATCTATGGCTTTCGCGAGATTAAAATCTTTTTCAGTTAATCCATCTGCATCATGCGTACTGAGCGAAATTGTCACCTTGTTGTAAACGTTTTCCCAATTTGGATGATGCCCGGACTTTTCAGCCTCTAGGGCCACTGCGGCCATAAAGGAAAATGCCTCAATAAAATTTTTAAAGAGAATTTCTATATGAATAAACTTTCCTTTTAAAGTCCAGGCTTGATCAATCTGACTCATGCTGCTCTGGATATCCTGGTCCTTGAGTTTTTTCATAATGTTCTATTTATAATCAGGTAAATAGTTAAAATTTCATTTATTATGCAATGAACTAAGATAAGAATATCTGTGCTGAACATTAAGGATTTTTATTTCCATTATTCAGGCAATTTTTTATTTATCTTTGAACCACTAAAAATTTAAAAAAATCAACAATGAGAAAAGTATTATTTCTAATGTGTTTTATCGCATTTTCCACAGGAATGTCTGCACAAACAATGCCTTCAGTAACAACAAATGACATGAAAAAAGTAGGTACTGATGCCCTGGCTAAACAAAGTCCTGAGTTAGAGAATCAGATCAAAGATGCTTTAATGAAAGATGAAGGTTTACAAAAAGAGACTATCAATTACTTAAAAAAGAATCCTGAAACTACAAGCGCATTGGCAGGTATTCTAACGAAAAATAAAGGTTCTCTTGATGGAATCATGAAATCTGTTTTAGGAGACAAGGATTTGACCTCAGCAGCAATTCAATGGATTTCAAACAATCCGGAAATGTTGAGTAAAGTAATGAAAATTGTTGGGATGTAATTGACTAAGCATTCGATGTCATCTTTTAAAATGATCTTCATTTGTAAAAATAAATTGAAAAACCTCTTGCTATTTAGTGAGAGGTTTTTCAATTCATAAGCATAACTGTTTTGGTGATATAAAGATAAGTAGAAGTCTAAATATCAGTATGTTTCATCTTTTTGAATTCTGTAGATTTTAACAAATATTTTGGTTTTAAAGTAATTTTTTTGTAATATTGGATAATTCTATATCAGAATAATAAGAAAAGTTAATCCCCTTTAAAACTTCTATTATGAAAACAGTATCACAAGATGATCTGTCATCAGTTCAAAAAATCAGCAGCTTCGCCAAAAGGAGCTATCAAATCTATCAAGAACATTATTTGTCGAAAAACTTAAAACCGACAATGTCTATGGATGAATTTATGAAGAATTACAGGACATCCAAACTAATGTTTTTCTGACCAATACCAATTCCTTTTTCCTATTTCTATCAACATCTAATTGGTTTCAGTTGTTTTGATTTCTAACTACTTGTGGGAAGCTCTGACTCAAATACAGCTATCTTAGCTTATAATCTTTTGCCTGTCCAACACATAAAATAATTTAAGGACTCTAATTGAGTGCAATATAATCATTCGCATTGTTAAGCTTTGTTTGCTTGAATTTTAAAACTTTTACTCTTTTGTTTTTCTTAATTTTTATCGTGTAATTAAAATTCGCACCGTCATTGTGGTTATAATCAATATTGTGCTCACTGCTAAAGACTGACCATTCTGGATGATTTTCATTTATCATTAGGCTCAATTTTGACGGAATTTTGATGTCTTTGTAAGTCTCTGATGACTTAATTATTTTACCATCTGAATTATAGGTGGCCTCAACATTGTAATTGCTTTCTGCAAAAACCACATCGTAGGTGTGACTTTTTTCGGAACTAAAAACCTGGGTTTCTTGAATATTATATTTTGAAACCATATTTTGAAATTTTGAAACATTGGAAGACGAATTTTTTTGGGAAACCTCTGTAAGGTATTCCATATTCAAATGATTCTGGGCTAATACGGGTAAACTTAAAAATAGAGATAGTGACAATGTGAATAGGAGAGTTTTCATAATATATTGTTTTATAAGTTAATTATGAGGTAAAACTAACTATCATGTCTAAATATATTCCTACGCATAGACATACGTAAAATACGTATAGATACGTACTTAGTTGCTTAA
>JAAESS010000385.1 GCA_024229195.1 Flavobacteriales bacterium
ATATCTAATATTCAGCAAGACCTGCTTGTCTTTTATGGAAAAAACAAAATCGTTAAGTCAGTTATTGTAAATCATGAAAAAGAAGAAATTAAGGCATTGGATTTTTCCAATCACAAAGGTTTCATATCTGCTTTGGCCCCCAATTCACTAGACACCTAATTTGATTTTTTCTATATACTCTACAGGACTCAACATTCCAAGCCCAGAGTGTGGTGCCCTGTAATTATAATCCTCAATCCATTTTGGTAGTTGCTCTAAAACCGTATCTGCATCGAAGCAGTCTGAGGTGTACACATAATCCCTTTTGATCGTTCCTACAAATGATTCTGCCATTCCATTAGACTGAGGTGTCCGAGGCCTTGTAAAGCAAGATCTTAGATTCATATGGCGACCTAGTTCTATTGTTTCCTTTGCTCGATAGATTGTTCCTCGATCACTTAGAAATTGAATTATCTTTGGTGCTTCAATTGTTCCAAATCTTTTATAAATACTTCCCATCATTAAATCTTGAACATCTTCTGCAAGCAGTGGCCTTTTTCTTGCTACGAAATCAATTGCGTAACGATCATGGCAATCAAGTGAGAAGGCCACATAAACTTTTTCTCCATTAAAACAAATTATTTCGAATCCATCAGAACACCATCTGGTATTTGAATGAAGGGTTATTATTTTTCCTGTTTTTTCGTGAGTTC
>JAAESS010000386.1 GCA_024229195.1 Flavobacteriales bacterium
CCATGATTCGTCAAACGATGAGAAATAATATAATTTGACACCTTCTTTGTTTACCCAATTATTTACATTGATAAAATATTTTATGGCATTTTCCTGGCTAGCTTCTGCCTCATTTGTTTGATCTCCTTCACTTGGCCAGCCAGTTTCAGTAATGATCACTGATTTACCTTGTGAAGCATCCTGGAGCACCTTATACATTTGCTGTAAATAAATAGATGACTGATCAATATGGCAACCCTCCCAGAATGGGTAACAATTAGCCAGAATAACATCACAAACTTCCACTAATTCAGGATGATTAGTGAATTGATAATATGCATCTACATAAGAAACAGGTATATCCGGCAAGGCATGTTTTACCTCTTTGATATAATCAATAATTTCCTGCACTGCCAGTTCATCGCGAAGTAAAACTTCGTTTCCTACAACCGCTACATCAACGTGCCCTTGATTGGCAAGCTCAATTAAAGCATGAATCTCTTTATGGTTTTGCTCCTTATCATTACTTATCCAGGCTCCAGCCATTGTTTTCAATCCTTTTTCACTCGCTACTTTCGGAATAAACTCATTCCCCTCTGTACATGAAAAAGAACGAATCCATTTGGTATAGGGTGCTATGACATCCATCCGGTTTCGTATTTGTTCTTCGGTTAATATATCACCAATATCTTGTCCTTCCGCATAAGGACTAAAGCATAAACCATAAAGGCCATCTTTTAATGACTTCGCATAGAGTTTCTTAATTTCTGATTTGGTTTTTTTCGAAAAATCTATATCCGTTTTTGAGTCCAGTTCCGTGCCCTCTGACACAAATGATAACAATTTACCACTCTGATATTTGGCCCCTAGGTCAGGGGTCTTGGTATTCTTGCGCCTATCTAGTTCGTTACGAATTTCTCTAGCACGAGCTTCGGACATGTCATAACCACGCATCACCAAAATCGCTATAAATGTTCCTAGTATCGGAAGACCTGAGAAGAATGCTCTTAAGCCAAATATCGCACCTTCAGTTTGTGTTTCCGCATCAGCATCAAAACCGATCAATGAAAGAATCAGACCACTCAATAAACCCGCAATGGCAAAACCGAATTTTACCATCCACCAATAAATCGCTCCAAAAATACCCTCTCTTCGTAATCCGGTATTTAATTCATCAAGGTCAATTACATCTGCCGTCATTGACATCATAAGTACAAATAAACTTCCTATTCCAAAAGAAAATAAGGGTAAGGCAAAAATGAACATATAAGGCTTCCCTGGTATAAATAAAAACCAAAGTAAAATATAACCTAAGATTGATATACTTTGAGAGGTTAAAAAGGCTTTTTTCTTACCCATCATTTTAGACATTCTCGTTACAATAGGAATCACTAAAAAAGTAGTAGCTAATGCTCCAAGGCTTCCGAAAAGGGTCGGCCATATACCTGCAGCTCCGGCATCACCTCCAAATAAATAGTAGACTACTATAAAAAAAGTAAAAGCCGCAACTGTATTAAAAGCATTGAAAACCAAAAAAGTGGCAACACATAATTTTCTAAATGGTTTATTTTTGAAAGCCTCAATAAATCCATCAATAATTCCCGAAAAACTACTTCCGATATTTGCGAAATTCATTGGAAGGTAGTTTTCGTCTACAGTTGATTTCCCTTTTATAAAAATCGCTGGAACCATTGCAAAAATCATACAAAAAACACCTACCCAGACAGCCAAGGTTCTAGTAGCAATATCCGCAGATTCAAACCACCCCTGATCATACATGATTACCCAAAACCAGGGTGCAATAACCCATGCCCACTGACCTATCCATTGCGCAACCGCCATAATATTGGTTCGCTCATGAAAATCATCGCTCATTTCATATCCCATAGCAACATAGGGTACACTAAAAATTGTTAATCCTAAATAAAAAACGAAGGACCATAAAATAAAATACGTAAAATTATAATCGAGTCCATTTTCTCTATGCAATTGCCACAGCAATGAAAAAGAAATCCCCATTATGATAGCTCCAATTAAAACATATTGCCTGCGTCTTCCCCATTTTGATTTGGTGTTATCTGAAATAAAACCCATAATTGGATCTGTGACCGAATCAAAAACCCGAGGTAGAAAAAATATCACACCCCACATCCAACCAGGAAAACCTAAGTCTTGCACTAATACTACCATAAAGATTCCCATCGCTGCAGGAAACATTTGATTCGCAAGCATTCCGATTCCAAAAGCAACTTTTTGACCGAATGGAATTTTATTAGAGACTGTAGACATATTGATTGGTTTTTAGTTAGTTTCCCACAGGAATGATTCCTGTTTTAATTTGGGATAATTATTGTTTGAATCGCTTTTTCACTTATTTTAATATCAACTTTTTTTTCATTTAGAGATAATTTGAAATTTTTTGATGTATTTCCTTCATTAAAAATTACCACAGCAATAGAGCCATCTTCATTTTGAGCCGCGGTCATTATTAAGGATTCATCCGAATTTTCAAATCCAATGCGTTTGGCACCAGGCCTGATAAATTTACTAAAATGACTCAGGGTGTAATAAACTGGTGTTAAATAAACCTCATCCTGTTCAGGGTCTACAATAACCGGTGCCAGACACCAATTTTTAAACCAGTTTGGACCTCCTTGCTTATCAAGCACCATATTCCAATCTATCCAACCATCTACCCAATTATTCATACAACCAATAATATCTCTTGCATAACGATTGACAGGAGCATATTTAGGATGTAGATGTTTTTCATCATCCGGTGCCCAGTCCCAACCCCAATCTGTCGCTTCCTTTGACCAGTACCACGCATCATCTTGCCATTTTGGAACTTCCGAATCAACACAAGCCTCCGATTGTATCAAATGTTTCTGTGGGGCCTTCTCATGAGCGTATTGCAAAACATCCGGAAAAACTTCGTAGGTGCTTGCATACCAATGAATGGCTGTACCATCATAATATTTTGATGAAGCCTCATCTTTAAACATCACGTCTACCCAATCTTTTAAATGATCTCGATTCTGGTCATAACCTAAAATCTTCACATTAGCTTTACCATCAGCCTCTAACTTAGGACCTAAATTATTTGCAACGAAATCTGTCATTTCTTCAGCCGAAAAATGCATACTTTCCCAATTGTTTCCATTTCCTAAGGGCTCATTTTCTACGGTAATTCCCCAAATGTCAATTCCTTCAGCCTTGTAAGCATCGATATATTTTGAAAAGAACAATGCCCATGTATCGTAATACTCAGGAAGTAATTTGCCTCCAACCCAACTTTTATTGTCTTTCATCCATGGTGGAGCTGTCCATGGAGATGATAAAATTTTAAACCCGTCTTTCGAAATAGCCATGGCATCTCTGATCATTGGAATGATATCGTCTTTGTCTTCGTCTATGGAGAAATTTTCCAGATTAGAATCTCCCTCAACAGAGGCATACGAATAGTTACTCAATGAGAAATCACAGGAATTCATATGTGTTCGTGTAAGTGAATATCGAGCTCCCTCTTCACCAAAATAAGCCTCAAGAACAAGATCTCTTTTTTCTTTGCTGAGTTGGTTCAATAAATGCGCAGATGACTCTGTAAAAGACCCGCCAAATCCGGTGACAGTCTGAAACGTAAGCTCCGGGGTCAATACTATATTCGAAACTTGATCTGATAAAGAAAACTCCTCTATTTTTGTTAATTTATTCCCACTGGCCGAAGTTTCATATACTTCTATTTCCAGTTTTGAATGTTCTGAATTACATCCTGCCAAAGCAATTATAAATAATGTGTAAATGAAGATTTTAGTGTGACTCATACAAAATATTTATTTTAACGTGAATTCTAATTGTCTTCAATTACTTGGTTATACTTCTTTTCGACAATCTCAAAAGTTGCCTTTTTATTTCTTTCGATATCCACGATACCCCAATACTCTTCATTGGGTGTTCCGTCATAGGGAACACCTGTGCTATTTGGGGCCCATCCACCAACATCCTGCGTGTCATTGTTACCAGCTTTCCACCAGCCATCTGTAAATGAAAATAAGGCTACACCAGAGCCAACATCCATGTTATCAAAAATACTTTCGAGTATTTTAGCATTTGCAGCAGCTTGGGCTTTTTCATTCACTCCTTTTTCAAAACCTTGTTTTGTGATTGTCATATAACTGTCTCCTCCCGCTTCAGATAAATACATCGGTTTTGTACTAACTGCTTTCCATTGACCAAAAATTTCGCCTGGTTTATCCCATCGGTATACATTCATACCCCAGACATCAATATTCGGACAGGATGACAATGCAAGCTCATCAGGTAATTCTCCGTGAGCGGTTGTCACCAGATGGTTTCTATCATTTTCATGAATTATTGAGGCAGCAGTATTCATAGCAGAATACCAGTTTTTTAAATCCCCTCCAAACCATTCCGGATGGTAATTATATTCGTTACCCAGTTCCCAAAGTAAAATGGCATTGTGTTTTTTATATTTATTGATGTAATCGATAAATGTTCCAGACAGAATATCGAATTTTCCATCTTGATTATACCCAAAACCAATGATCACTTTTAAGCCTGCTGCGTCAATCTCATCCAAAACAGATTTATCATCAATTGGCTCATATACTCTAATGGTATTAATTCCGGCTTCAACCATCAGGGCCAGATCTTCTGTTAAGTTGTCAAAACTTCTTGTACCGCTTCCCTTTGGAACAGGGTGATAGCAAACCCCTTTAATGGTATAAGGATTCCCTTTTACTAAAATTTGACGTCCTGAAATACTTACTTTTTCGGAATTAAACGGTATTCCAAAAGAAAATAAAGCACTCCCAATTACCAGGGTCATAAGGACGATTAAACTGATTCTTTTCTTATACATTTTCTCTCGTTATCAAAATTTACTTGGTAGTAGGCGGCACCAAAACATCCTTCATTAATTTCTCTTTGTCACCATCGTAGGTTTTTACCACAGGATTTCCATCTCTTGTCAATCCTTCGAAAATGCCATTATCCACCATTTCCCATAGGCCATATTTTGCCTGACCCTCTTTGGTGAACAATCCAAAATGATTTTCAGAGCCCATTGGGTTCTTTGAATCTTTCCATGGCTCATTAAACCCTTCAAAATAAAAACATGAAATACCCGCTTCATTGGTCCACTCTCGCATCAATTTATAATAGAGTCCTGATTTATACTCATCAGTCGCTCTTGATCCTTCGGCACTGTAAAAATCTCCAGGTTTTGAAACTGTGGCCCAACCGGTCTCACCAATATGAATCGGTTTATTTACGCCAATACTTTTCATATATCCAGCAACACTGTCATACTGCTTTTGTGCAAATGTCTTAGCACGGATCATCCCAGCGTCAATTTTCTCCATATCAGATAAGGTCTCATCATTTTCTATAATCCAGAATTCAGGATTATAATGTGTATTGTGATAAGGATAGGTATGCATAGAAATATAATCTACCGCTTTGTATAATTTTTCAAGATCTTCAGTATGGTACTCTGCACCACCTCCTCCCCAAGAGGAAAAATCATCCGAACTTGTGATCCACATATCTGTTGGAAGTTTATCGGATTTTTTAAGGTCCTGTAAATAGATCACCCATTTTAAAATAACTGAAGGCTGTACAAAATAAGTAGCAGCCCAATGAACCATTGCTTCATTTCCTACCGCCATCACCTTTATAATATCCGGATATTTATTTACCAATCTTACAGCTTCCTCAACCTGAGGCTTATTGGCTTCACTCTCAACGTTGTGATCGGGTTCCTGATCGGTCCATGCATTTTTGCAATCGATCCAAATTCCGAGCATGACATACATTTCAAAATTCTCATCTTCCTGTTTTAGTTCATGAATTGCTTGTAGCAAATTAGCCGCTTGCGGAAGGTGCACTTTATAAGTTCGTACAATACCAACCCCCATAGCTGATAATAATTTCATATCATCTTTTAGCTCATCGATTGTCGGTTCAATATCATGATCGGCATACCGATAACCTCCATAAGACATCGCCAGATATTTCGGATTTCCTAAGATCTCAGCTGCTGTCAATTTTTTTGATGTCGTCATTTGGTTTTCATTATTCACTGATTGTTCTTCGTTTTTAGCATTTTTTCCGCATCCAACTGCCATTGTAATGGCTAGTAATACGATTAAATTTTTCAAATAATTTTTCATTTTTACTTATTTGATAATGGAAACAATAATCTGACGAATCTCTCCAGTCCTTTGAAAAACCTTTTTACTTGTAACAATATCAAGACTCAGCTCAGCAAATTCTGGTGATGAACCATCTTTCAATAGTAGTTTTAATCCTTCCTTTTCTCCTAGTTTGTAAACTACAGGTATTTGACAATAAGTAAAACATAGAGAATTACTTTCCATTTTAATTTCCTTTTTTTCATTATCGATATTAACGTAACTGAATGTCTCGGGCTTTCTTAAAAACTCTTCTTTTCTCAATAAACGAGGATTAAAAGAAATTTCACCCTCTTTAACAAAAACACCTAATTCCCCAAAACGACTCAATATATCTTCCTTTACCTGTCCGGTCATTCCTGGTTGCTGAGCACCCTTTGTAGCCGGTGTATGCGAGTATGGATCTGTAGGGAAAGCGCCGTAAAGTTCAGGTGACTTATGCACTCCAATACCTTCGGTTGCCTCATAATAGTGTTCCAGTAATCTTCCAACTGTCTCGTCATCAAGTCCTTCTTCAATCGCAGAGACACAGGTTTCTTGAATACTCAATACCAGTTTTGAAACCATGTGCCAATAAATTGACCCCAAACCTTCATACCCGAAAAACGTTCCTGATCTTCCGGTAAATGACTTATGATCAAATATATCCTCAAAAATATCAAGCAACAATTGGGTGTCATTTTCTACCATAACAGCATATGCTTCAGGCAGTTCTGACAGAGCTTTTTTCAAACTATCAGCATTGTTGAAAGTTCCGTTAAAATGATAAAGCCCCTCAGCGTCCTGCTCAATAACTTGCTTGTTGTTATCAGCCAATAATTTCGTCAAAAGTGCTGATTCTTTAACCCTGTTTCTATCAATATTGTTTTTTACGTCAAAACGCGGTAAATCTTTATTTGGATAAAGAATATAGCTATACTGATCCTCTCTGAATAAGGCACTCGCCTTTAATGCGTCTAGCAGCTCTAGTGATGCCTCACCAGAAATATATCCTGAACTAAGTACCGCTACTTGGCCTTCTAACATCTCCGGCAGATAAGAAATAGAAACTTCTTGATCACTCTCAACAGTCATTAAATTATAGGCATGGTATAAATTATCACTTCTTTTATTTGACTCAATAGTGTGTTCCAAATATTTTTTGGAGATTTCAAGAAAGCTCAAAAGGTCTTTTTTTGAAATTGTTCCCTTATCGCTCGAAAATCCGTTTTCATATATTTCCAGTCTGTAATCACTACCTGCATTTCCCAAACCATCTAAGACTGTCTTTCTTTCTCTATCTGATACTTTTCCATTTAAAATACTTTTATTCTCAATAAAAGTTGCGTGCACTTTATTAAAAAACTCAGCCAATTCGATAGAAACTTCGTTATCACCATCCGAGATTTTCTCAACAATTCCTTCAAAGAAATTTAAAAACCTCCTCAGGTAATAAAGCGTTACCATTGATACACCATTTCCAACCAAAGCATTGTTGGCGTCGTTCCATTCAGGTCTTTGGGTATTCATCCATATACCTCCTTCAGGAATAAAATTCGATATTTTAGCCAGCACGGTGGCTAATAATTTTTCAATCAGATTTACTTTGTAGATAAAGAAGTTTTTATCTCTTAAAAGTGCACCATCAGCACCCAACTCTGTTCTTTTTTGAGCAATTTTTTGGTCAGACTCATGATCGAAATCAATCGTATCTTTCGGGTTTTTCAAAATATCCGCATAACTCTTGATTCTATAAGGAACATTTGCATAGACGAAAAAATCCTTTTTAAAATAACTTCCAAGTTGATTCGGATAATGATCTTCGATAAACTCTAAAAACTTCAACAAATAGATGATTTGATGATCTCCCCAATAGCCGATATAAGACCATGGATCGTCTGGTTCAATCGTCTCCCAGTCAAAACCATCTTTAGTGACTCGGTATGGATTATATCCATCGAATGTTGTTGCGTTTAAGAATTTATGAATCATACTTTCAATAAATTCCGGATAAGAGTGAGCGAGTGCCTCCCAGTTCTGAAAAATATCTCTCCAGTTACCTTCGTAGTCCAATATTTTAGAGCCATCCAATTCACTAGTCGTATTGATGGAGAATCTGTTCCAAGGCCTGCTTGGATCACCATGTCTTCGACTAAATTTTAAGGGCATATATTCTATTGCCAGCCTTTTAAAATTTTTATCCTCATCTTTTTGGGCGAGATCTTTTAAATGGCCTTGAGTGAATTTTTCTGGAAGCGCATCGAGAAGTGCTTCTTTTTTCTTGAATACCTTTTTGTTCGCAGTTTCAAGGTATTTGACAAAATCCCATTTTTCAATTTGATATCCATCATCAAAAATTCCACCACGCATAATGTTGAAAAGCGTATTGGCAAAATGCCTTGTATTCATCAACTTATCTGCAGTCAATTGCATCCCGTCTGAAGCTGCATTTAATTCAAGTAAATTTTTTGATCCCAGCTCAACATCTTCTTGAACTATAGATTGAATATTCTGGTCAGATTTAATCAATTGTGCAATTTCACTTACATCAATCATCGATTGATTGACATTGGCAACCAACATCCATTTTTTTTCCGACTCCGATTCAACAGTCAAATTCTGACATACCAAATAAGCTCCCTTTTCAGCCTTGATATCAACTTCCTGATGAATTTCTTTACCCTTTCTAAAATGATCTACCTGTAGAGATGAAAGCAAATATTTTGGGTTTTCGGTTCCTGCAGACCATACGGTCGTTGCCTTTAAAGCTTCACTTGGCTCGGCTTTATCAGCAATAATAGCACTCAAAGCATAAATACCAATTCCCACTTCAGCTTCCAGCTCACATTTTTTATAGGCATCTACCAGATTACTTCTGCTATTCTGTAAACCTTCATTTACACCATAGGGTAAAATATTCTGAATTCCATCAAGAATCGTAGTTTCAATTTTTGATGAAGTATTATTGATCAAAGTTGATTTTCTAACAAATCCGAACTTGTTGCTTGAGTTCCATTGATATCTAAAAGTCAGACCCAAATCTTCATTTACCTCTTCGAAAAGCACCTTATTGCCAAAACTGTTCTTATATAAATTTCTATGTATTTTATAGATACCGGCGTATCGATCTGAAAAAGGTAAACACAAAAAAGTCTTACCACTTTTACGAACCTGCAAAATCGTTTTACTTCCGGTGATATCAGCTGACTCGGTAATTTTATCATCAGTATAATATGGAAACAGCGAAGATTCACTGTCTTTTCTTCCTGCTGACAGTCCACCATTACTCGATATAAACATCCAGTGATTTGAATCGCTTACAATACTCATGAAGAATGGTCTCATGGCATCGCTGTTATCTATTTTATAATAATTTTCATTTTCAAATGAAATTAACTTTCCTGTAATTTCTTTTCTATCAAATGATGTTTCAGTTTGTCCTAAATAAATCTGATTCTTACTCATTATTACTATTTTTTCGGTATTCTTCTTAGCCTACTAATAGGTTGGTTTGGTTAATTAATTTTTCTGTTAATTGATCAATAATTCTTCTACTTCTTCTAAACTTTTTCCTTTGGTCTCGATTACATATTTCTTCACAAACAGCAGCGATAAAAGCGCCATAATTGCATATATAGCAAATGTCATAGTCGGTCCTATATTCGTGAGTTCCCATGGGAAAAACTGTGTAACAGTATAACTCACCAATGAGTTAAAGAACCCTACAACAGAAATGGCTATACCTTTAATATGTCCTGGGAATATTTCCGATAACAAGGTCCACATTACAGGTCCTAATGAAATAGCAAAAGCAGCTACATACAACAAGATAGCAATCAATACCAAAGTCGCGTTGATACTTATAAATCCTTTTACTTCATTTCTCTTAAAACTGAACAGTTGATCCTTGCTTAAAATAGGAGTAACAGCGGCAAAGAGTTCTTTTTGAGAATGATAGGTATTGCCTGATAATTCACTAACCGCATCTCGAACTTCTTCATTTTGAATTGAAGATAAAGTCTCATCATTGATATCGTAAGTAGCGTTATTAAAGGCCATAGTTGCCATAGATAAGGCAATGGTCATTACCGCTGTACCAATAATCAAAAGCGGTTTTCTTCCTAATTTATCGATCAGTCTGATCGCTACTAAAGTGAATACCAGGTTGGTCAATCCTACAACTATAGCCTGGAGAAAAGAACTGTCTGTGCTCCCTCCTGCCTGTTCAAAAATAGTTGGCGCATAATAAAAAATCGCATTGATTCCGGTGATTTGCTGAAAGAAAGCAATACCAAAAGCAATAATCATTATTGTACTCATCCTGCTGCTGACAAGATCTTTAACTGTTCCTGTACTTACTTTTTTAGCGATACCTCTATGAATTTCATCTATAGTGAGTTGTGCATAGTCTTTTCCTCCGATTTTAACAAGGGTCTTTCTGGCAATTTCCACAAGATTCAATTTCTGTATCAACCATCTAGGACTTCTTGGAACAGCAAAAAGTGCTACAAAATATAAAAATGCAGGTATGGCCTCAACTCCCAACATCCATCTCCAACTCTCTCCTTCCAAATCCTTTAAAAAATAGTTTGAAAAATAGGCTACAGAAATCCCGATCACTATATTCAATTGATTCAAAGAAACCAGGCTACCTCTTAGTTTTGGCGGTGCAATTTCTGCGATATAAATAGGCGCAATTAAAATGGCTCCTCCAATTCCAATACCTCCAATAATTCTTGCCACTACGAAAGTCACGTAGGTTGTTGCAAAAGCTGACCATAAAGCGGATACTGTAAAAAGCATAGCAGTTACGATCAGAATTGACTTACGACCAAATCGATCGCTCATGGGCCCTGCACTGATATTACCAACCATAGCACCAAAAATTACACATCCCACAGAAAATCCTAATTCCCAATCAGACATTTCAAAATAGGTTCGAATACCACTTACGGCTCCTGAAATTACAGCACTGTCAAATCCCAAAAGGAATCCACCAAGGGCGACGATAAAACTGATAAATAGCGTATACGACTTATTCATAATGAAGGGTTGGTTATATGATTAAAAATTCATTCTATCTATTTTAAAATAATGGTCTGTATCGCATGCGCTGGCATCGATAATTTCGCTGTCTGTTGATCAAAGCTCAACATGTAATTTAGGTCCTGATCACTTGAATTCATAGCGACAACAACTACACTTCCATCAGTATTTAGAAAAGAAGTCGCGCTCAATTGATTGGCTGTGGTACCGGTAGAAATTCTTTTGGCACCCGGTCTTATAAATTTCGAAAAATGACCAATATAGTAATAAGATCTGGTCAGCATTAGCTTTCCTGTTTCCGTATTCCCATGGACAGGAGAAAAACACAAATTACCAACATGGTTGGGCCCGCCAGTCTGATCCAATAGAATATTCCAGTCGGTCCAGGCAACAGTCCCGTTGTTAAAATCATTGATCATGGCTTTGCCATATCTCTCCGCAAGCTTAGGATCATCATTATTTAGTCTTTCAAGGTTATAACCTTCATTACACCCCTCAGTAAAGATCAATTTTTTATCCGGATAAGCATCATTAACTCCAGCAACATTCTTAAACATCGGTGTTCCGTCTTTCCAGTCTTCATACCAGTGGAAACCAGTTCCCCAAACATATTTATTCGCCTCAGGATCGCTTAAGATCACATTGGCTCTTTCGAATAATAAGTCTCTGTTATGATCCCAAACAATTACTTTTTTATCGCCCATTCCAGATTTCTCAAGTGTAGGACCCAAAAAATTCTTTAAAAAATCTCTTTCCTCTTCAGCAGAATAAATGCACGATTCCCATCTTTGGGTGGCCATAGGTTCATTTTGAATACTGAGTCCCCAAATTGGAATTCCTTCTTTCTCGTAAGCCTCAATAAACTTTATATAATAGTTGGCCCATGACTGGTAGAATTCAGGTTTCAGCTTACCTCCTTGCAGCATATTGCCGTTTGTTTTCATAAATGCAGGCGGACTCCATGGACTGGCATACATCAACAATTCTCCTCCTGCAGCTTCTATCGCTTTTTTTGTAAAAGGCAATCGGAATTTTCTGTCGTGGTCTATATTAAAGGTCTTTAAATCAGCATCACCCTCTTCTATATAAGTATAGCTCCCACTCGAGAAATCACAACTGTGAATAATAGTTCTACCTAATGAATAGCCAATACCTTTATCGATACTGTAATAAGCTTCCATAAATAAATCCTGCTGATCCTGATCAAGCTTATAAAAAGTTTCTGCTGAGGCATCAGTTAACGCTGCACCAATACCCACAAAGGTTTGATGCAATCTATCTTTATTCACTAAAATTGAAGCTTCTGTTTCTAAAGGCTGTTGAAATTTTTCAAAATTAACTGTTCCTGTTTTTGTAAGATTAAGGTCAGTTTTATGTGCTGTAGTATATACTTCTGTTTCTGTGACATTTGTTTGAGCCATTTCCTTTTTTACCTCAGGAATATCACTGGAAGGCTTTTCACAGGCTGTTTGCAATAAAACAGCAAAAATTAAAAGGTAGCATACATTAGAAAACTTCTTTATGTTAATCATCGGGGTTAGATTTTTGAGGTAAACGCCAAATTTAAGGTTAATTCTTAAATACTCTTAATAGTATTTTGGCAATTTTTTACAGAAAAAAGAGCGCAAGTCCCATTCTCTTGCGCTCTTTTAAAATGTAAGTTACTTATTGATAAACTCTAACATAATCGATCTCCATTACGGATTCATTAAAATTAGGATCAATCGAGCCTCCTAAAGTTCCACCCACTGCTACATTCATAATAAGGAACTGAGAAGCATCAAATGGCCAAGTCCTTTGATCTTGTTCTGCAGGTTTGTAGGTATAAAAACGTTCATCATCAACCAAAAAACTAATCTGATCTCCAGACCAAATCACTGAATAAACATGAAATTCAGATGTTTCATTAGTGATCGATTTTGATTTAACATTGACCGTGTTTCCTGAACTTGAAGGGGTATGAATGGCGCTTTGAACCGTTCCCGGATTGTTACCAACATACTCCATAATATCCATTTCTCCACACTTTGGCCATCCTACAGTCGATATGTTTGAACCAAGCATCCATATGGCAGGCCATGTTCCACCTGCACCGGCAAGTTTAGCTCTTACGTCAACTCTTCCATAAGTAAAATCATACTTACCCTGAGTTTTAAGTCTGGCAGAGGTATACTCAGCACCTTCATAACTTTCCTTCTTCGCTGTAATTTTAAGGGTTCCATCAGATACGGTAACGTTGTCTGTTCTGTCTGTATAATATTGAGATTCATTATTACCCCATCCATTGCTACCTCTACCGATATCATAGTTCCATTTTTCAACATCAGGTGCTCCGTCTGTATCAAACTCGTCCTGCCATACAAGTTCTGTAAAATCATCATCCTGATTAGGATCATAATCTTCCGGTCTGAACTCATGATAGTAAGCAATCTCTATGTCTTCCAATATTGGCTTATGGTCACCTCTAACAGATAAGAAGTCATCTGTTAGCTCTAAGATTTTATAAACCTGTGCACCTGACCAAAAAGAAAGTGTACTATTCTCTACTTGTAAATATAGTTCTCCATCTTCTCCTCTAAAGATAAGGAAGCCCGTATCTGTTTCTATTTTAGGATCAGTATTGGTTATATCATGACATTCATCAACATACTGAGTAGGATTACTATCTGGAAAGAAATATTGTACATCAGCCCAACCAACTAAAGTTTCATTGTTCTCTCCTAGCTCCATTTCATAGGTATAATTATCATTTGCATCGTAACCAAAAATAAGAACGTCATCGTAAGCACAGGGATTAATAGAATTTGGAGGCGCTTTATAACCATTGTTTTCATCATTAAAAGCAGCATCTGCTCCCCAGTGCCCTTCTTCTTCTTTGTTCCAAACCCACCGTTTACTACCATCACCACCAATTTTCCTAAGAATTTCAGGATCAATTAACAGTCTTACAGAAAGATCAATCGAGATGGTCTTTGAAGAGGCAATTCCTCCTGGTCCATAAGCTATAACTGTGATGATCTGAGAATAATCTCCAGATTTGATATACTGATATTCGGCCGGCTCACCCGGGCTCACAACAACTGGCTCTGCATTTTCTTTAAAAACAACATGCATTGTTAAAGCATTGTCTGCTGTTGCCGTTACTGTTACTTTACCCGATTCATCATCAAATACCTGGGCATTCACATTCAGGTTTGTAGGAACCAAAAGTGTTTCCAACTTTGGTTCATCTTCCTGACATCCATTCATACTCAGAATGATGAGG
>JAAESS010000387.1 GCA_024229195.1 Flavobacteriales bacterium
TGTCATAGAAAAAATCATAATGATAGGATCGATTTTCCGGTTTCGCATTTTCTTCTAAAAAATCAAAAACAGCCTGCACTTGTTTTGAATCCAAATCAAGCACTTGTCCCTTTACCCACCTGTTTTCCTGATGATATCCCCTTAAAAAGTTCCCGAAATTATAGGCCCTTAACTGATACAAGAGTTTTCCTTGAGCGAATTTCCCGTAAAAATTAGGCGTATTAAAATCAAAGGTCCCGTAATTATAAACCCTATCAATTTTATTTTTTATATCCAAAACCCTAAAAGCACTATGTCCAAAACTTGCATAGAGCTCATCCGTCCCCGGACCACAGGTGATCACGCTTACTTCAGCATTAGGGGATAATATTAACTCTTGAGCGTAAAAGTTTGATGATAGCAGAATAAATAAAAGAAAAAACTTTTTCAAAATGAATGGGTATTAGATTGTAAAGATAGTATTAGGTATTCGCTTAAACAAACATGTATAAATTCGTTTTTTATCTGTCCTTCTATCTTGAATACAAATGAAGCTAGATTGAATTAACGAATTCCTAAAACAATAGGAAAAGAATGAGTAAAAGAATGAACATTAACGGAAATATCCAATATCAACCTTCACAGAAAATATATTCGAATAAAGTGTTCCACTGGCAGCGCCAATATTAGCCAAGGCATAATCGATTTGTATACCCTTATATCGAAAACCAACTCCGAAATTGGGTTCTAATGAAGTTGTTTTTTGACCATCAAAATCCGTAAAATTTTGAAAATTATTGACACCAACCCGTAAATACGCCATCCTTAAATAATCAAACTGAATACCTGCACCTGGATCAATACTTAAAAAAGAAGTTGATAGAAGATCATTGGTTTCTGCAAACCGCATATTGAGGTCGATCTCCGCCAAAACATTAAAATCCCTAAAGGCTACAAATGATTTCGATACACCAAATTGAACCTTCGGCTTAGTGAGTTCCAGATTCTCAGGAGCGGCCTGATTTTCACCGGGAATGGCATTTTGAATTTTATCGTATTCTTCCTGATCAATGCTCCAGGCGTTAAAAGTAGTCGTTATATCACGCACCATTAAACCAAACTTCCAGTCAGAGGTGGTTTCAAACTGTAACGAAGCATCCAGACCAAATCCCCAGGAAGAAGCAAAATCACCTATTTTTCGATGAACGATTTTTGAATTGACACCCAAGTCGAGTCCCTGAACAGGCAACCGACGGGCATAAGCCACATTAAAAGCATAGTCAACAGCCGAAAACAAGCTGATATTGTCATAGTTGATATTTCCTTGGCTATCAATTAATTCGGTCGTGTTTAAAATATCGTCCACCCCAAATCGGATAAAAGCCACAGCAAAGGTACTTTCATCATTAATTGGTTTGGCAAATGCAGCATAATCATATTTACCTATTCCTTGAAAATATTCAGCATGCATCAAAGCACCTTGAATATCGTCTACCTTGGTTAAACCAGCAGGATTCCAATAAATTGAATTAACGTCACCACTTGAAGCGATGACAGCCTTTCCCATCCCAAATGCAGCAGCATCAACACCAAGATTTAAAAATTCATTCGAAAAACTTCGAAAAGCTTGCCCATGAATTAAATGGCTAAAGAATAAAAGTATAAAGACGACTCTTTTCAATTTCAAAACAAATTTGCTACAAATATAGGTAAATGAGCCTGATGAAAGTTAGTTTGTCGAGATAGGTATACAGCTTTATTTATGTTGCTTAAAAAAATCTATGATACGCTTTTCGAGCCAGTATCCACTTCCATTTCCGAAATTAGAATTATAGCCCACATGTCCCCCGTATTTGGTTACTTCCAGATGAAAGTATTTATTGTTTCTGGCCTCCTTAAGAGGGATACACGATTCAGATAAAAAAGGATCGTCAGCTGCGGTAACCAAAAGACTTGGGATCTGAATTGCTTCTAAAAATTGATTACAACTATTTCTTTTCCAATAATCATTGGCATCTTTAAAA
>JAAESS010000388.1 GCA_024229195.1 Flavobacteriales bacterium
AAAGAAAATTAATTTGCCTTTAGCCATTAAAGAAGTCTTACTTCCAATTTTTCGTGACCTTTTCTTCCGACAAACTCCTATCAAAATGTTTTCATGTGCTTACCCAAAATGCGAATGAGGTGCTCAACCATGTCATTTGGAAGAAATGCCCCAAAAATATCTTTGTAGAGAAAGATCAGCTGGAAACAGCAGTCTACTCTGCAATAGCCGAGTTCCATGGTGGCAAAATAGCTATCTGCAAAGTTATTAAACAGCTTGGATTAAAATGTGGACATTTCATGATAAATGGCGCATTCGCTTCTGATAATGCATAAATTGAGCTGGATGGAAAAGAATCCTATGCTTCTGGCTCATTTTGATACTGATATTAGGACTTTTACCTTTAGGCAAACTTTAAACGCGTTTTTCTAGAAAGTAATTTTTGCTGTTCCACAAGATTTTAAAACATGATATCTCAGTCAATAGGAACTCCAGACACCTGAAATTTTCACACAAGGCTCCAAATAGATCCATTTAGGTCGTAAACTAGAATTTTTGTTCTAGCTTGATCATATGTCAAATTAAGCGCATTCTTGAGGAATGGACGCCAAAATTTTTTTTGACCAAAATCAGATATTTGATTATAAGTTTTGGAATTTCAACACAACTTTGCCAATTCTAGTTCATGACCTTAATATTGATGTAGTAAATACACACAGAAAAAATTACTTTGCTATCTTGAGCCATATCGGAGATATTGCGTTTTAAAATTTTTGGGCGGGGCCATAATTGCGAGCTCATTAAAATGCCACACCCTTTATAAATCTGAAAAGTGACAAGTTTTTCAATAAACACCGCCCCCGTAGACTGATATTAATTGAATGAAATCAGTTAAATTCATCTATTTAGTCATATATCAGAGCAAATTTGTAGGTATATCCTAAATAGGAGTCTACCACCTTAACCCTATTATGGCCGGAGGGGGGCACAAAGTGCCCGTGGCAAATTAAAAATGCTGTATCTTAAAGA
>JAAESS010000389.1 GCA_024229195.1 Flavobacteriales bacterium
GGTTTTTATGGTAAGTTCATCATGCAAGACTGCCTGATTCAAATAGTCCAGTTCATGCCTTAAGACCACCCAAAAATATTTTTCTTTCAGTTCTGATGAAACTAATTTATTCCAGTGTTTTTCAGAAATGTCATTCACCCATTGTAAATACACCACATTATTGACATGTAAGAGATTGTCAATATGAGATTCCTCAACCCTTAAGGTATAAGAATATGAGACTTGATCTTGTGAATTATTATCGGTCATTTTATTTATGTCTGTCTTTCAATACCTTTTCAACATCTTTGAGGGTATATCCTTTGGCTTGCAATAAAATTAAATAATGAAATAACAGGTCAGCAGATTCATCTAAAAATAATTTTTCATCATTGTCCTTTGCCTCAATTACCACTTCCACAGCCTCTTCTCCTACCTTCTGTGCTATTTTATTAATCCCTTTGTTAAATAAAGAAGCAACATAAGAAGCATCTGATGGATTATTTTTTCTACTTGTGATCACTTCCTCAAGAGTACTCAAAAATCCAAATTGCGAGTCGTTTGATTCTGCCCAACAGGAATCAGTTCCTTTATGACAAGTAGGTCCCTGAGGTTTCACTGAAATTAGAAGAGTATCCTGGTCACAATCATTTTTGATATCGATTAGGTTGAGAAAATTACCACTTTCTTCTCCTTTCGTCCAAAGTCTCTGTTTGCTTCTACTGAAGAATGTAACCTTTTTGGTCTCCAGTGTTTTTTTATAGGCCTCTCGATTCATATAACCCAGCATCAAAACTGTTTTTGTTTGTGCATCTTGAATTATTGCGGGTACCAGTCCGGTATTTTTATCATATGTTATTTTCATAATCTTACGTTTATTCCTTGATCTCTAAGTGCTAATTTTAGCTTATTTATCTCTATTTCTTTATAATGGAATACACTTGCAGCAAGTGCTGCATCTGATTTTCCTTCTTTAAAAGTATCACAAAAATGCTGAATGTTCCCTGCACCTCCACTTGCTATAATGGGTACTTTGACCGTTTCAGATATTGCCTTCAAGGTTTCGTTGGCAAAACCATTTTTGGTACCGTCATGATCCATTGAGGTAAAAAGAATTTCTCCTGCACCCAATTCAACTCCTTGTTTTATCCAGTCAAAAAGATCCAGTTCAGTTTCAACTCGACCGCCAACTAAAAAAATTTTCCATTGCCCATTGATGAATTTGGCATCTACTGCCAAAACGATACATTGACTGCCAAATTTATTGGCCAGTTCTTTGATCAAGCCCGGGTTCTTAACTGCAGATGAATTGATCGAAATCTTATCTGCTCCGGCTCTTAGAAGCATATTAACATCCTCTACACTTGAGATCCCTCCCCCTACTGTAAAAGGAATATTTACCTTTCTAGCGACCTTTTCTACGAGCTCAACCAGTGTTTTTCGCTTTTCTTTGGTAGCTGTTATATCTAAAAAAACCAATTCATCGGCTCCTTCTCTTGAATACCTTTCTGCCAGCTCTACCGGATCACCTGCATCTTGAAGCCCAACAAAATTAACGCCCTTCACCGTTCTGCCGTCTTTAATGTCTAAACAAGGAATAATTCGTTTACTTACCATTTGATTTTTATCTTTAGCCTTTGGAATTGTTTTCTAAGATGAAATTTTCCAATTGTCTTAAACTAATTCGCTCTTCATAGATCGCCTTACCGATAATCGTTCCTTCACATCCCATTTCTGCCAATTGAGGCAATTCATCAAAATGGGAAATTCCGCCCGAGGCGATCAATTTTATCTCAGGAACCTGATCTAAAATTCTCTTGTATAATGAGAATGAGGGGCCCTCTAGCATACCGTCTTTTGAAATATCTGTACAGATCACATAGCTGACGCCCTCTTTTTGATAAGCAGCTATAAATGGGATCAGTTCTTCCTTAGATTCCTCCATCCATCCTGAAATAGCCACTTTTTCATCTTGGGCGTCTGCACCAAGAATGATCTTATCTGCTCCATAAGAATTTAGCCATCCTTTGAAAACTTGCGGGTTTTTAACAGCAATACTACCTCCGGTTATCTGGCTGGCACCGCTTTCAAATGCAATATGCAGATCCTTATCGGATTTTAAACCCCCTCCAAAATCAATTTTCAAGGATGTTTTAGAAGCGATATCCTCAAGGACTTTATAGTTCACAATATGCTGACTTTTGGCTCCATCCAGGTCCACCAAATGAAGATATTGAATCCCAACACCTTCAAAAGCTTTGGCAACTTCTAAAGGATGTTCATTATAGATCTTTTTGGTAGCGTAGTCACCTTTTGATAATCTCACGCATTTTCCATCAATAATATCAATAGCAGGAATTATCCTCATCTTAAACCGCTTTTATAAAATTCTTTAATATCTGTTCTCCTATATCGCCACTTTTCTCTGGGTGAAACTGGCAGGCATAGAAATTATTTTTTTTAATTGCTCCTGAATAAGTAATGCCATAGTCTGTATTCGCTATTGAAAACTCATTTTCTGGTATATAATAGCTGTGTACATAATAGACGAATGATGCGTTTTGCACCTGATCAAAAAGATGTCCTTTAAGATCAATAATCTGGTTCCATCCAATATGTGGTACTTTTAGCTCAACTTGAAACTTCTTGACCTCAATCGGAAAGATTCCTAAACAATCTGTATCATTTTCTTCCGAGTGCTCACACATCAATTGCATCCCTAAACAGATTCCCAAAACAGGCTGCTTTAATTCGGGAATCAACTTTTCCAGTCGAAATTTTTTAATTTCACTCATTGCGCTCTGCGCTTCACCTACCCCGGGAAAGATTACTTTATCGGCTTTACGGATGAGCTCCGGATCGTTTGAGCATACCGCTTTATAGCCTAATCTCTCCAATGCAAATTGAACCGATTTGACATTACCTGCACCGTAATCTATGATCACAATATCCATATTACAATAGTCCTTTAGTACTTGGTAAAATCATTTTTTCAGCGTCTCTTTTGACTGCCACTTTTATAGCCTTTGCAAAGGCCTTAAAAATAGCTTCGATTTTATGATGTTCATTTTGTCCCTCTGCTTTGATGTTCAAATTAGCTTTGGCACCATCTGTAAAGGATTTAAAAAAGTGAAAGAACATCTCAGTTGGCATATCCCCAATTTTTTCTCGTTTAAATTCTGCATCCCAGACCAACCAATTTCGTCCTCCAAAATCTATGGCTACTTGAGCCAGGCAATCGTCCATGGGTAAGGTAAAACCATATCGCTCCATCCCTCTTTTATCAGTGAGCGCCTTCGCAAAAGCCTCTCCTAGCACAATTGCTGTATCTTCCATAGTGTGGTGTTCATCAACCTCCAGGTCTCCTTTTACTTTGATCTCCAGATCCATGTTTCCGTGACGGGCAATCTGATCGAGCATATGATCAAAAAATGCCAAGCCTGTATCTATCTTACCTTTTCCTTCTCCATCCAGATTCAGTTTGACGTAAATGTCAGTTTCTTTTGTTTCCCGGGAGATCTCGGCCGTTCTTTGCTCTAACTTTAAAAACTCATAAATCGTTTTCCAACTCTCAGTTTCAAGAAAAATAAACGCTGATAGTTCTTCATCAGAAACCGATGTTTCAGAGGCTCCCAAGCTTGTTTGATTATTGATAAAAATTCCTTTAGAATTCAGATTTTTTGCCAATTCCATATCAGTCATCCTATCTCCAATTACATAAGAGTTTTGCAAATCATATGCTTCAGAAAAATAGGATGTGAGTAATCCTGTCTGTGGCTTTCTATTGGGTGAATTATCTTTTGGAAAACTTCTGTCAATGTATTGCTTTTCGAAAACAACTCCCTCATTCTTAAAAGTGTCAATGATGAAATTATGAACAGGATAAAAGGTGTCTTCAGGAAAAACTTCCGTACCCAAACCGTCCTGATTGGTAATCATCACCAATTCAAAATCAAGTTCATCAGCTATTTTTGATAAATAATACAAGGCCTTTGGATAGAATTCCAGTTTTTCAAAGCTATCAATTTGCTCATCTGAGGGTTCCTTGATCATCGTCCCGTCTCTGTCTATAAATAATACTCTCTTCATATTTCTATTTTTTTAAGCCGTCCAAATATTGAAGACGTTTCAATAAAGTTTTATTCTCTCCTGATGTACCAATTGTGATCCGAAGACAATTCTCGCAAAGTGGTTCTTTAGATCTATTTCGAATTACCAGATCGCTGTCTATTAGCTCATTATATCTCCTATCCGCATCATCTACTTTAATCAGTAAAAAGTTGCTGTCTGATCGATAAATCTGTTTAACAAATCCAATTTTGGCTAGTTCTACACCTAGTTTATTTCTGCTGTTCACGATCTCAATAATCTCTTGCTCTGTGACCTTATTATTTTCCAAAAATTTTAAGGCTGTTTCCTGGGTCAAAACATTGACATTATAAGGCATTTTTACTTTTTTCAATAAGTCAATGA
Organism: Flavobacteriales bacterium; assembly: GCA_024229195.1. Taxonomy (GTDB): domain Bacteria; phylum Bacteroidota; class Bacteroidia; order Flavobacteriales; family Flavobacteriaceae; genus Lutimonas. The sequence goes on from JAAESS010000389.1 coordinate 4,453, forward strand.
TCTCACTATTTGCATAACAGGCTCCCAGTCGGATGCCGGCAAGTCCATAGGCTTTTGAAAATGTCTGGGTAACGATCAGGTTCTTATAATTTTCCAACTCCTGATTCCAGCTCTTAATTTCTGAAAAATCGATATAAGCTTCATCAATGATAACTAATATCCCAATCTCCAACAATGCCTTTATAGCTTCTTTATCCATTAGATTCCCAGTTGGATTATTGGGTGAACAAATAAAAATTGCTTTAGTAGACGCATTTATAGCTTCATGAATAGCCTTTACATCCGGTTGGAAATCATTATTAAGCGATACTTCTTTGCATTCTATATTATTGACACCAGAAAGCACCTTAAACATGCCAAATGTTGGTGTATTGATAATGATATTATCTTTTAAGGGTTCAAAAAATACCCTGAAGATCATGTCGAGTATCTCATCACTCCCATTACCCAGCAATATGTTTTCTACAGGTACATTTTTGATCTCCGAAATTTTTTGTTTTAAAAGCATTTGATGCGGATCCGGATAACGATTCAGTCCATTATCATATGGATTTTCATTGGCATCAAGATAGATCAGCTCTTGCTCAAAATCTTTAAATTCATCCTTGGCGGATGCATAAGGTTTGAGGTCTCGAATGCAAGGCCTTGCCATTTCCCGTATATTTATCTTCTTTCCTGACATACCTTTAATTATTACTTTCCCTTTTTATTTCTTTTAATCTGAGACTAACTGCATTTTGATGAGCAAAAAGTCCTTCAGCGTCTGCCATCAATTCAATTGCTTTGCCAATTTTTAAGAGACCCTCTTTTGAGATTTCCTGAAAGGTGACTGCTTTTTGAAAAGCATCAAGATTTACCCCACTGTAATTTTTTGCAAAACCATTTGTCGGAAGGGTATGATTGGTGCCTGAGGCATAATCACCGGCACTCTCAGGGCTATAGTCTCCTACAAATACCGATCCTGCATTTTTGATCTTAGTCAAAATTTTAGCTGTATTCGAAGTACTGATCACAAGGTGCTCAGGAGCATAAGCATTGATCAAATCAATCGCCCTTTCTAAATCACTACAATAAATCAACTTTGAATTCTCAATCGCCTGCACAGCAATTTCCTTTCTTGGCAGATTTTCTAATTGCAACATTATTTCTTGTTCAATCTCCTTTAATTTGTCTTTTGAGGTGCAAACCAATATCACTTGACTATCAGTACCGTGTTCGGCCTGAGAAAGAAGATCTGCTGCCATAAAGCTCGCGGTGGCACTTTCATCTGCAAAAACCAGCAATTCACTTGGTCCGGCCGGAAGGTCAATCCCTACGCCAAATTTCATCGCCATCTGCTTTGCTACCGTCACATACTGATTTCCCGGTCCAAATATTTTATATACCTGAGGAATTGATTCAGTCCCAAAGGTCATAGCGGCGATGGCTTGTATCCCTCCTGCCTTATAAATCTTTTTAATACCACAGAGATCAGCTGTATAAAGTACTGCAGGATGAACATTGCCTTCTGCATCAGTAGGTGTACACATTACCACTTCCTCACAACCAGCAATAGCGGCAGGTACGGCCAACATTAAAATCGTAGAAAATAAAGGGGCAGTTCCTCCCGGAATATACAAACCAACCTTTTCTATCGCTCTTTTCTCCTGCCAGCAAACAACACCCGGCGTGGATTCAATTTTGACCGGCACTGTTTTTTGGGATGCATGAAAAGCTTCTATATTAGACTTGGCAAGTTGAATAGCGTCTTTGAGCTCCTTACTGACCGATTTCTTTGCTTGTTCAATAGCAGACGAATCTACCTGAAGAATATCAAAACTTGCTTTGTCAAACTTCTCAATATATCTTTTAACCGCAACATCTCCTTTTTCCGAAATATCGTCAAAAATTTCTGCCACCAGGGGCTCAATATCACTGTAGGACTGAGTAGGCCTTTTTAATATATCCGACCAGATTTCTCTTTTTGGGTCAATTATTTTTTTCATTTTCTGACTATTAAATGACCATTTTTTCAATTGGAGCAACAAGAATACCCTCAGCACCCAGTTGTTGTAACTCATCAATTACTTCCCAAAATTTATTTTTTTCAATAACCGTGTGTATTGAACTCCAACCTTCTTCTGCCAAAGGAAGTACCGTTGGACTTCTCATACCAGGTAAAATTTTGATAACCGATTCTATCTGATTGTTTGGTACATTCATCAAAATATATTTGTAATTACGGGCCTTAAGCACTGACTGAAGCCTGAAACGTAACTTGTCAAGTGTTTCTTGATTTTTAGTACTGATCGATGGGGACACGGCTAGCACAGCCTCAGATTTAGCGATTACCTCTACTTCTTTTAAGTTATTCTTAAATAATGTACTTCCGCTACTTACGATATCACAAATCGCATCTGCCAAGCCAATATTAGGGGCTATTTCAACAGACCCGGAAATTTGGTGCAACTCTGCTTCGATTCCACTTTCCTTCAGAAACAGATTTAAAGTATTTGGATAAGAAGTGGCAATTTTTTTTCCATTAAGGTCGTTGATGCTATTGTATTCAAATGTCTTTGGTACTGCCAATGATACCCTACATTTGGAGAACGATAGTCTTTCAAGTATTTTGATGCTTCCCTGGTCTTTTTCAACCAACAGGTTTTCACCAATAATGGCGATATCAACCACACCATCCATTAAGTATTGTGGAATATCACTGTTTCGTAAATAAAGGATTTCCATTGGAAAATTAGAGACTGTCGCCCTTAACTGATCCAGCCCATTACTCACTGAAATACCACATTCTTTGAGGATTTTTAGGGAGTCATCATTTAATCTGCCGGATTTTTGAATTGCTATTTTTAATCTTTCCATTTTTTATTTTTTTTGCTTAAGCATCAAAATAGGTCATAAAAAAACCCGTCTGAATGCTCAAACGGGTTTTAAATATTTTGACTTTAATCACAACATATTTAGCTCGCTTGGCTGCAAGTATTGATATGATGATGATGTAAAGTATTTGTTTTCATTTTACTAAAATCTGATGCAAATGTAAACATATATTTTAAAAAGAACCAACTGATTCTAAAAATAATTTATTCCACTTTTGCAGCTGCATATCTAAAACCATCAGCCCACCACTTTCTCATTTTTTCCTTTTCAAACACTAAAGTATTCGTTGTAAGCACTGTTGGCGTATAGTATAAGTTAAGTTTAACTTCTTGATGCCTTGCAGCCAATTTACCAATTGAAATATTATATTTTTCAATATGAATTTGCATATAATTAAATAGATTGGTGATCAAACTAAATGGGTTTCTTGAGGGCATTCTGTTGAGTTGTGTGACTTCTGTTTCAAGAATAATTGCATCTATTTCTGTCGCTCCCTGACGGATTGCTTCTCTAATTGGTACGAGATTTGCAAAGCCACCATCCGCATACTCAAAGTTGTTTTTCACCATTAAACTCATAAACGGGACAAAATTACTAGAGGCCCAGATATAATCTCGAAAATCATCAAAAGAATGGTTATTTAAATCTTTAAATTCAACTTGATTCAATGTCAAATTTGAAACGGTCACTATTATTTTTTTGTTTTGATCCTTTACTTCGCTCAAATAACTGTCCTTTACGGTTTTATTGATCATTTCCTTTAAATGGCGACTTTCCCCAAAGGTTTTACTTCCTTTTAAAAAACTTTTTAGTGTATTGAAATGGTTAATTCCTACAATTGTATGCCCTTTATACTTTTTTATTTTAAAGGGGCAATTGCTGAATATGGTCTTTTGATCTACATTAGAATAAATTTCTTTTAATTCATCCAATTTACCTAAAGCCAGATGAGTCAGCATTAAACTTCCGGTAGAGGTTCCTAAAAAAAGATCATAATCCTTTTTGTTTTCTTCGATCAAATATTGGGCTATGCCACCTGCAAAAGCTCCTTTACTTCCTCCTCCTGAGATGACCAATGCCTTCATTTAATTTATTTAAGTATTGTTGGATAAATATAAAAAATTTACTTTTGAAAAAATCTTGATCAAAATCATGTGTAGATTTAAGTATTTATTTTTTCTTACCTGTCTCTTTAGCTTGACATTAATGGCTCAGCAAGAGGACAATATCGCTTTTTTATCAAAATTTAAGCTGCCAGGTATCAGTATTCGAGCCATTGAGGTAACTCAGGAAAATACGCTCTGGTTTGCAGGTTCTCAAGGTAGATATGGACGTGTTGTCAATGATAAAATGGAAATTGATTCCATAAGTCATGAGGGTAGGTTTCCTCAATTTCGCTCTATCGCATCAAACGGAACATTTATATATTTACTCAGTATTGAAAATCCTGCACTGCTCTATAAAATCGATCCGACTAAACCATTGGGTCAATATGAGCTCGTCTATCAGGAGAATGATCCGAAGGTTTTTTATGATTCTCTTTCCTTTTTTGATCAAAATCACGGAATAGCGATGGGTGACCCAACAGATGATTGTTTGTCTGTCATTAGAACATCTGACGGGGGAGAAACCTGGACCAAGCTATCTTGTGAAAAACTACCAAAACTGGTTGAGGGAGAAGCTGCTTTTGCAGCAAGCAATTCAAATATTGCCGTTTTTAAGGAAAAAGTCTGGTTGGTCACAGGAGGCACAAAAGCCAGGGTATTTATAAGCGAAAACTATGGTGCAACCTGGAAAGTAGCTGAAACACCTTTGGTACAGGGTGGTAAAATGACAGGTATTTTTTCAGTTGACTTTTACGATGCTGATAATGGTGTGATCATGGGTGGTGACTGGGAAAATAAGAAAAATGGAAAAGCTAGTAAGGCAATTAGCAAAGACGGTGGTTTGACCTGGAACCTTGTTGCCGAAAATGGTTTACCCGGCTATATCAGTTGTGTACAATTTATCCCGGAAGAAGATGCAAAAAAAATCCTTGCTGTTTCAACAGAAGGTGTATTCTATACAGAAGATAAGGGTGCATCCTGGAAACAGATTTCAGAAAATGGATATTACAGTCTCAGACTTATCGATAAAAATACAGCTTGGGTATCTACTCATGAAGAAATTGCCAAGATCAAATTAAATAATCTATGAAGCATCTAATTGTCACTTTTTGTGCAGCACTTATCCTTGTATCATGTCAAAACAGCAAATTCGAAAAAGAATTTGAATGCGACACTCCAATTAGTTATACACAAACAAAAAACTTTAAAGACGTCTTAAATCATTTTGAAATTGAAGTTCCAAGTAATTGGAAATCGGAGCTATACTACGATGAATATCAATCTGCTCTGTATACTGCCGATACGACCAAAACTTTACGAGAAACTTATATACTTGATATAGCCTGGCATCAGGGAGAATTGGTATTGAATAAGGATTTTGAGGTACGTGTTGCAGAGAATGCAACAAGAAATTTAAAATTAATCCCCGTAAAATCAGGTTTTGGAGAATACCTGGGGCATCCGGCCTATTATCATATCGCTACGGGCAAAAGTGACGATCTAAGCTGGCACTATCTCGAGGTTTATGTGCAGCATAAAGTTGATGAATACTACACCTTTACTTCAAAAATTTATGGCAATGAATTCGTAAGCGAGAGAATATGTGCCTCATTCAGTGTTTTTAATGAAATAACCTTTCTCGATTAAAATAAAGTCTTTTCTCTCTCTTTATGCGTTAAAAAATTCCTGAGACCGACTGATCTTATAATGATCATACTCAATGAACTTTGCTAAAAACAGCAGACAAATTTTATCATTTGTCTTAGGTTTTTAGATAATAGATTTTCTTGATCAAGACAGTCCACAAAAAAATCGTTAATACAACGATCTTTTTTTCTTGGTTCTGGTTAGATTAATTATTTTTGATCAAACTTAAGAAGATGCAAAACATAATTGATCGGTTTCTAAAATATGTGAGCTTTGACAGTCAGTCAGATGCGAACAGTTCAACAACACCTAGTACAGAAACGCAATGGGCAATCGCTCGCTATATAACTGATGAATTGGAGCGCATTGGAATGCAGGACGTAAGTCTTGATGACAATGCTTATATTATGGCTACCCTGCCCTCCAATGTTGATCATAAAGTGCCAACCATAGGCTTTATCTCGCATTTTGACACCAGTCCGGATTACACGGCAACGGATGTAAAACCTCAGATCCATAAAAATTACAATGGAGAGGATATTGTGCTGAATGAGAAAGAAAATATTGTCTTATCTCCCTCCTATTTTGAAGACCTATTATTGTACAAAGGTCAAACATTGATCACAACAGATGGAACTACTCTATTAGGTGCTGATGACAAAGCAGGGATTACTGAAATTGTAACAGCCATGGAATACCTGATCGAACATCCTGAGATCAAACACGGAGACATTAGAATTGGGTTTACTCCCGATGAGGAGATTGGAAGAGGCGCCCATAAATTTGATGTTGAAAAATTTGATGCAGACTGGGCCTATACCATGGATGGAAGCCAGGTTGGAGAGTTGGAATATGAAAATTTTAATGCTGCCGGAGCGGTAGTTACCATTCATGGAAAAATAGTTCACCCGGGCTATGCAAAGGGTAAAATGGTCAATTCCATGCTTATTGCAACAGACTTTATCAAATCATTACCAAGCCACGAAATTCCTCAGGAAACTGAAGGTTATGAAGGATTTTTTCATCTAACAGATATTGGTGGTTCGGTAGAAAAAACAACTTTGGAATACATCATTAGAGATCATGACATGACCCTCTTTGAACAAAGAAAGGAGCATATGTTAGCAATTGCCGAGAAATTGAATCAAGAACATGGCTCAAAAGTGATTGAAATAGACATTAAGGACCAGTATTTCAATATGCGTGAAAAGGTAGAACCTGAAATGCATATTGTTGATATCGCTGAAGAAGCGATGAAATCATTGGGTATTGAGCCTTTGATCAAAGCCATAAGAGGTGGAACAGATGGATCACAATTGTCCTATATGGGCTTACCCTGCCCTAATATTTTTGCAGGAGGTCATAATTTTCATGGTCGTTACGAATATGTGCCGGTTGAGTCTATGCTTAAAGCCTCACAAGTCATTGTGAAAATTGCTCAATTAACTGCCGACAAATACTAAGCACGGAAAAATTTCACGGAAAAGTGTTATCTGTTATTATTTATTAAAAATTTTGATAATGATGTCAGTATGTTACTTTTGCCCTCTTAAATACTATAATGATGACCAACGAGTTTTTGATCTCACTGACAAAAAAATATGAAAGTCCTATTTATGTCTATGATGCTGAAAAGATCATATCACAATACAATAGACTCACTAATGCTTTTTCATCGGTTAAAAATTTAAAAATAAATTACGCAACCAAGGCGCTTTCCAATATAAGTATTCTTAAAATTTTTAATTCCTTGGATGCAGGACTGGATACGGTCTCTGTACAAGAAGTGCAACTGGGACTCAAAGCCGGATTTGATCCTAAGGATATTATTTTTACACCTAACGGAGTATCTCTCAATGAAATTGAACAGGCCATGGAATTGGGTGTCCATATCAATATTGATAATATTTCGATTCTTGAACAGTTCGGACAAAAACATCCTGAAGTTCCTGTTTGTATTAGGATGAATCCTCATGTTATGGCAGGAGGAAATAAAAAAATATCTGTTGGACATATTGATTCTAAATTTGGTATTTCTATTCATCAGCTTCCTCATATTCATAGGGTTGTTGAAAATACAGGTATGTTGATCAGCGGGGTTCATATGCATACAGGCTCTGATATTTATGATATCGACGCCTTTTTAAGGGCTACTGAAATACTCTTTAATGTGGCAGCTACTTTTAAAGATCTACAATACATAGATTTTGGTAGTGGTTTTAAAGTTCCATACAAGGAAGGAGATATTCAAACGGATATTGAAGAACTAGGCGAAAAACTATCAAAGAGATTTAATGAGTTTTGCGATGAGTTTGGAAGAGAACTGACACTGATGTTCGAACCCGGTAAATTTCTTGTTAGCGAGTCCGGTCAGTTTCTGGTTAATGTGAATGTTGTAAAACAAACCACATCTACAGTATTTGCAAGTGTTGACAGTGGTTTAAATCACTTGATCCGACCGATGTTTTATGATTCATACCATCATATAGAAAATTTATCTAATCCCGGAGGAAAGAAAAGATTTTACACTATTGTTGGTTATATCTGCGAAACAGACACCTTTGGAACAAATCGTCAGATCTGTGAGATCAAAGAAGGAGATATTCTAAGTTTTAAGAATGCAGGAGCCTATTGCTTTTCTATGGCTTCAAATTACAATTCACGCTACAGACCTGCTGAAATATTGGTTTATAAGGATCATGATTATTTGATCAGAGAGCGTGAAACCATTGAGGATATTGTCAATAAGCAAGTGGATGTCAGTATTGAACTCTAAAAATTTAAAGAAACTTTTTATTTGATTTTTTAGTCAATCGGGAGACTGAAATTTGCTTCTACGATAGACTTCACCTTTTGGTTCAAGGTTTTCATAGAATTATAATTAGAATGTTCTAAGGTGATAACAACAAGTTCCTCCTCAGGATATTGCATAAGAGATGTTGTAAAGCCATTCCATTTACCATTGTGATAGATCACCTTATTGTTTTCATCATCTTTAATTCTAAAGCCAAATCCATAAGGTACTTTTCGTTTATATTTAGTTTCACCACGGCTATACATTTGAGCCAATGTGCTTTCTGAAATGATTTTTCCTGAATTTAGACCCTGAATCCATTTCAACATATCTTCTGTAGTCGAGTAAACATTTTTATCGCCAACAATAGCGTCATTTACAGTACCTCCTATTTTAGCGTGCCACCTTCTTCTATATACTCTATAGCCGTCTAGCTGACCCTCTTTCATATCGTCTTGTTCATATCGATATACAAAAGTGTTTTTCATATGAAGAGGCTTAAAAATCTGATCTTCAACAAATTCACCAAAGTCTTGGTCAGTAATTTTTTCGATAATAGAGGCTAAGACAAAATAACCTGTGTTCGAATAATCAAAATTTGCACCCGGACTAAAGAAACGTTGAACATCATGCTTACTGAGCATATCCATCATTTCTGTATTAGAAGGTGCATGGTCCTGATCCCATTTGTGTTCTGCCAGCCAAAAATATTTAGGTAAACCCGATGTATGGGTCAATAGTTGTCTTATTGTTACTTCCTGATATGGAAATTCAGGAAAAAATTTGATCACTTTATCGTCAAGACCCAGTTTTCCATCTTCTTGTAAGATCAATATTGCCGCTGCTGTAAATTGCTTAGAAACTGAAGCCAGCTGAAATGTAGAATTATCATCGATAGTTGATTTTTGTTTGAAGTCAGCATATCCATAATGATTCTTAAAGATCACTTTACCCTTTTTTGCAATAATTACGCTACCGTGAAAATCATATCTTTTATTAAATCGTTTGAATAAGGAATCGAGTTTATGATTCACTTTGAGTGTTGCTTCTTCAGGATAAAAGACCAAAGGCTCATCCTTGTCCAAAGTTTTCTCAGTATCAATGGCTCCATAATTTTTATCTCTTATGGAAGTAGATACGCTAAAACTGTTGAAAACAAAGAAAATAATAAGTAAGAAGTACTTAATATTGACACTCTTTTTCATATCAATTTTGTTACTGTTTAAGATGTGGCAAAATAAAAAAAAAAGTCAAAAC
>JAAESS010000390.1 GCA_024229195.1 Flavobacteriales bacterium
CAAACTCTTAGATAATAGGGCCTACTGCAAATATTTAAAAGGTGAAGAAAAGGGAATTTTAGATGATTTTAATATGGCATTGCATATAAGAGATTCAATGGATAATAAAGCAGGTATCGGAATCAGCAAAATGCATTTATCGGAATACTATCTGAAAACCGGAGATAGTTTAAGAGCCTATCAAACGGCTCTAGATGCTTATAATCTTTCCCACTCTTTGGGCTTAAATCGTGACGAATTATCGAGTCTTGTTCTTTTATCGAGAGCGGATCCATCTCATGCAACTGCATATATGAGTAGCTATACTACTCTGAATGACAGTTTGTTACTTGAAGAGCGAAAAGTCAGAAATAAATTTACCCGTATACAATTTGAAACAGAAGATCATATTGCGGCAAATAAAGATTTAAAGATTCGGAATGGTTGGATTACATTAACAAGTATCATGGCAGTAGTAAGTTTGAGTATGTTGATTTTTGGCTATCGTCAAAAGTCACAGAATAAAACACTCCTTATAGATCAGTATCAGCAAAAAGCAAATCAAGAGATCTATGATTTGATGCTCAAGCAACAAAATCGAGAGGAAGAGGGAAGGATTCAGGAAAGAATCAGAATTTCAGAAGATCTGCACGACGGTGTCTTGGCAAGATTGTTCTCAGCTAGAATTGGTTTAGGTTTATTGAATTTTATTAGTAGTCAAAAGGTGCTAGAACAGTTTCATAAATTGATTGATGACTTTCAACTGGTTGAAAAAGAGATTCGAGATATTTCACACGATTTAAAAACGGATGAATTATCCTCTAAGAAGGACTTTCCAAAATTATTGTTTGAACTGCTTGAGGAACAAAGTAGCATCGGAAATTTTAGTTATCAACTTGAAAAAGATGACTCTATAGCCTGGAATCAAGTGGATGAAAAAATAAAAATCAATTTATTCAGAACAGTTCAGGAAGCTGTATACAATACCCTAAAATATGCGAAATGTAAAAAAATAAAGATATGTCTTAAGAGGAGGAAAAATGAAGTTGTGTTGATAATTGCTGACGATGGAAAAGGATTTGATACTAATAAAAAGAATAGAGGTATCGGATTGAAAAATATGAAATCGAGGGCCAGAAGTATTGGAGCTGTTCTCGATATCAAATCGATCCCAAAAGAGGGAACCACAATCGAAGTAAGAATTACCACTAAAATTTTATACCATGAAGCAGTTACATAAAGTATTGATCATTGATGATCATCCAGTTATTTGTGAACGATATGAACAAGTCTGTGATGAGGTGATGTCAAAGAATCCGGATATATCGATGAAAATTGAACGTGCCGGGGATTGTGATATTGCGAAAGAAAAAATTAACAATACCTGGACCAAATCAGGGTGGGACCTTGTATTTTTAGATATCCGATTACCGCCATCAAAAGACCGACGTATACTGTCAGGAGAGGATCTGGGAGAGATGATCAGAAAAAAGCATCCACTTGCGAAAATCATTGTGGCTACTACATTTAACGATAATTATCGTATTCAAAATATTTATAAAAGTTTGGAGCCGGAAGGATTTTTGATCAAGAATGATATGAACACTCTTGACATTGTTCAAGCCGTTGAAAAAGTGATAAATGGCGGAGAATATTATACCAGTACTGTATCAAATCTTATGAGAAAACAAGCGTTTACCGATATCAAGATCGATAAAATTGACAGACAAATTTTATATGAATTATCACAGGGAACCAAGATGAAAGACCTTCCAAAGTTTGTACCTTTGTCTATGGCAGGTATTGAAAAAAGAAAAAGAATCATGAAGCAGGTCTTTGATGTCGAAGACCAAGGAGACAAAGCATTGATACTAAAAGCCAGAGAGTTAGGTTTTATATAATGATCATATGAAAATTGTAATCGCACCTGATAAGTTCAGGGGGTCACTTACCGGAATAGAATTCTGCTGGATCGTAAAAGAAGCGATTTGGTCGGTTATGGATGATGTTGAATTCATTGAAGCTCCAGTAGCAGATGGAGGCGACGGCACTCTTGCCGCACTTGAGGCCCAGGTGCCTCATGGTAAAAAAACGGTAGAGGTTCATGATCCACTTTTTAGAAAAATCAAGGCTTCTTTTCTTTATAA
>JAAESS010000391.1 GCA_024229195.1 Flavobacteriales bacterium
GATATAGGAAGCTTAAAAAAGGGAAAAAATCGGAAAGCGAAATAAAGAATATTTTTAAAATTAAAGTTCCTATGACTATTTTTTCTTGGGAAGGAGAGATTGACACTATCTTATCTCCAAGAGACTCAATCAAATACAATAAGTTTTTTATTCACTCAGGAATGATGAGCATGGATCCAAAAACAGGATTTGTAAAGGCATATGTTGGAGGAATTAACCATCGCCATTTTAAGTACGATCATGTAAAAGTAGGCAAGAGGCAAGTGGGCTCTACTTTCAAGCCTTTTTTATATTCTTTAGCCATGCAAGAAGGTTATTCGCCATGTTATGAAGTCCCAAATGTACCAGTAGTTTTCGATAAAGAAAAGTGGGGACTACCAGAAAAAGATTGGATTCCGGAAAACTCGGATGATAAATATGAGGGGGAATTACTAACTTTAAAATTTGGAATGGCAAATTCAATTAATACTGTTACTGCCTACATAATGAAGCAATTCGGGCCTCATGCTGTAGTTGATTTGGCCAAAAAAATTGGAATACAATCCAAAATTTTAGCTGTTCCTTCACTTTGTTTAGGCACTTTTGATTTATCTGTATATGAGATGGTAGGAGCCTATTCTACATTTGTAAATAATGGCGTTTGGATAGAACCAATTTTCATCACAAAAATAACCGACAAACATGGAGTTGTTTTAGAAGAATTCAAGCCAAAAACTACAGAGGCAATGAGTAAAAAAACTGCTAATTTGATGGTGAGAATGTTGCAAGGAGTGGTTGACGGAGTCTATAATAAAAATGCAAATACCACTATGGGAACTGGAGTTCGTTTGCGATTTAAATATCAGTTCAAAAATGAAATGGGGGGAAAAACTGGAACTACTCAAAACAATTCGGATGGTTGGTTTATGGGCATAACACCAAATTTGGTAACTGGCGTATGGAGTGGTTGCGACGATAGAAGTGTGCATTTTAGGGACACACATTACGGACAAGGAGCAAATATGGCATTACCAGTTTTTGCAGAATATATGCAAAGGGTTTATGCAGACACATTAGAATCAGGAATTTTTCCAATCGGCTTTAATATACCGAAAGCTGTAGACGTGAGAATGGATTGTGGGGAGCTTTTTGAAACGGAAAGGAATAATTTTGAAGACGAAGAATTATGATAAATAAAAGAGTAAAAACTATTGACGAGGCAATTGCTGGAGTAGAAAGCAATATGACCTTTATGGTTGGAGGATTTGGGCTTTCTGGTATACCTGAGAATTGTATAGCGGCATTAGCAAAAAAAGATATTTTTGAGCTGACCTGTATTTCTAATAATGCAGGAATTGATAATTTTGGATTAGGGCTTTTGCTCCAAAGAAAACAAATCAAAAAGATGATCTCATCTTATGTAGGGGAGAATGCAGAATTTGAAAGACAAATGCTGTCAGGAGAATTAGAGGTTGATTTAATTCCTCAGGGATCTTTAGCAGAAAGATGTAGAGCAGGAGGTGCTGGAATTCCAGCATTTTTTACCCCTGCTGGCTTCGGAAATGACATTGCTGAAGGGAAAGAGATTAAAGAAGAATACGGGAACACCCATATTGTAGAATTGGCAGGTGCAGCAGGTGTAGCATGTGTAAAAGGTTGGAAAGGAGATATGGCAGGCAACTTAGTTTATAA
>JAAESS010000392.1 GCA_024229195.1 Flavobacteriales bacterium
ACATGATATTCATGTTGGTTTTTTTTTGCTCAATAAATAGCATAGGCTAGGATTTTGATGAAAATTAGCAATAAGTTAAACTTTACTTCACATTTAAATAACATTGATAAGGTATGTTTATATACCCCCAATTTTGAATCGCGACTTAAACGTCAAATTAAAAGTCAGTAAGTTAACTCTGCTGACTTTTTTTATAAAACCGATAATCTAATTTTAAGCATTTTTGAGATCACACCAATTTCTTTAAGGATTTCATTCCTTCTATTTTTAGCATACATTTGTATAAACAATCGAATCAATTATGAAAAGAACTGCCCTTATTACAGGAGCAACTTCTGGCATTGGTGAGGCCACTGCCAGACTATTTGCCAAGCACAATATCAATCTAATATTGTGTGGCAGAAGAATAGAAAAACTGACTGCCCTGAAAAATGAACTAGTAAATATTACTTCGGTAAAAACTTTAAGCTTTGATGTTGGCGATAGAGATTCAGTCAATAAAAATCTGAATACACTAAATGAAGCATGGCAGAAAATTGATATTTTGGTCAACAATGCCGGCGGTGCTCACGGACTCGATCTATTTGTTGAGGGTGACGTGAACGACTGGGAACGAATGATTGATTTTAATGTGAAAGGCCTCTTATATGTTTCTAAGGTTATTATACCTTGGATGATCAAACGTAAAAAAGGTCAGATCATTAATATAAGTTCAATTGCCGGAAAACAAACTTATGCCAAAGGAATGGTCTACTGCGCAAGTAAGTCTGGGGTAGAAGCGATTAGTAAAGGGATGAGACTTGAATTGGTGCCACATGGCATTCGCGTGAGTAATATTGCCCCGGGAGCCGTTGAAACTGAATTCTCCATTGTAAGATTTAAAGGTGATCAGAAAAAGGCTAAAAGCGTTTACAGTAATTATGATCCCTTGGTGGCTCAAGACATTGCTGACAGTGTTTTATATTGTGTAAATGTCCCTTCTCATGTTCAGATTGCAGATATGACAATATTTCCTGCCGCACAAAGTGATGCGACAACAATACATCGAAAATAAAATTTCACAGTTTCCTATTGCATATAGCTGTCATTCCTGATTTCTCTTTTGACCTGGATCAGTAAATACAATGACCAGCGTCATTTCATGACAGTCTCCAAATGAATACCTTAGAAAGGTATTGAAGCATCTTTTGTATTCAATTATGGTATCATTTTAAGACAAACATCATGAAAAATATACTTGTATCCATCGATTTTAACAATAACGAACAATTATTAATTGATAAGGCCCTTGAAATGGCTAAGGTTTTTAATGCAAAAGTCTGGCTGCTACATGTTGCAGCTCCAGAGCCAGAATTCATAGGGTTCGGTGTGGGACCTCAATATATTAGAGATGACAGAGCTGATCAATTGAGAAAAGAGCATCGTTTGATATCAGATTATACAGATTTGATCCGTCTTGAAAATCATCAATGCGAAGGCCTTTTAATTGATGGCGCGACTATTGAAATGATCTTGGAAGAAACCCATAAACTAGATATTGACCTTATCATTATAGGGCATCATGATCATAATTTCTTGTATAATGCATTTTTTGGCAGCGTAGCTTCTGGAGTTATCAAAAAAGCAAATATTCCCGTATTGGTTGTGCCACTTGAAGTCTAATGATTAAATATCTAATAACCCTAGTTTTAACAAAAAAAATAGTTACTTCTATTTTATTTCTTCATCGACAAAAAGATATCCTATTAAAATCCAATTAGTGAAATCTTTTTAATGAGTTAATATGTTTATTCTAAGTTATTCCTTAATAAACTTTACACTACTCGTTCTGTTCTCTGCGTAGAGCTTGAGTATATAAACTCCTGCAGAAAATTCAGAGATATTTACATTCTTATTTGCAAAGGAATCTTCAAAAACTTTTTTGCCCAAATAATCATAGATTTCAATTTTTTCAAGATTTCGCTTTGTTTCAATTGTTAATATTTCTCCTGCGGGATTTGGATAAACATCATTTTGAATTAAATTAAAATCTCCAGTAGATAAAGTTTTAGAAAATAAAGAGTAAAGAGCCGCACTCCCTAAAGCATTCTTTTCTGCGCTGATAAAAAAGTTGGAAATATCAAAATATGTAATTGCTTCGGTTTGAAATGATGCCGTAAGCGGTATATTTAAATTATACTTATCAATGACTCCATTCGAAAATTTCCCGTTTGAGAATCCTCTAAGTTCAATGGCAAAGGCCTTAAGGCCAGAATACCCTGTAAGAATAACTTTACCCGCCAAAGGGTTAAAAGTACCACCTGTCACTAATCCCTCGGAGTTAAATTCATCTATCTTTTTAGCAACATAGGTCCCTTTAAGTTTAGGAACTTTATAAATATTAGTTCTAAGATCAATCCAATTTTTTGTAAAAATATAAAGTTCTGAATCGAATGAAATCAGGGCCTCTGCATCAAAATTTGTACTGTTTGGAGATGAAGTAAAATCATTTTGATCTTCGTAAGAGAATTCTATAAGCTCTGCATTCACCAATTCAGAGTTCAGATAATCAGATTTTGATACTTTGTATATCTTGAGATTAGTTCTATTCCCATTATTGTTTCCAAAATCCCCAATATATATATAATCATTATCAGTGCATATATCCTCCCAGTCAATATTACTGGCATTCTGAATGATGACAGTACGGTTAATATTACCGTCGCTTTCGTTGATCTCGTATAAAGCATTCATTCCTCCTGAATCATTATGGGTGATTAACCGGTTATTAAAAAAGATCAATCCAGATGTTTCAGCAACTTCATCATTTAAGTTCGTAAGCTTTGATATGTCTTGTGAAATACTAAAAAGTGGGAAAAATATGCAAAAAAGGAATACTAAAAAATATTTCATGTAATTGGTTTAAGTTGATATTGTGTTATTTTATGAACGAAAGTTAATCATTTTTTTAGCTTCATAATTATGAATTTTAATTCTAATATTTATTCATGATTTTGTGGAAACAGCAATACGTGCCATCTGTATTGCGTCCAAAACTTGCGGTAATAGGATTGTCAAATAGCATCCTTTTCTCTTCAGGTGTTTTCAATAAATACTCAAACGCCCGGAAAATTCACATTGATCTTTTCATTCAAAATACTATTGTCGTAATTACAGCGTTATAATTACTGAATTGCTATATTCATTATCCTTGTGATAAACGAACAGAAAAAGAATTTTGCTATATATGAAAAAAGTAAAGTATAAGGACTTGCTCATCCATTCCCTTGAGCTAAAAATATTTCTTCTTGAATTAGAAACCAACCTTTCAAAATTAAAAATTGACAGGATTGAAGACCCCCAAGAAATGTAAATAATCAACCAAATAGATACGTAAGAAAAGGATTGCATGTGTGCTACACTCTATTTTTTGATAAAAATTAAATTTAGTTCGATTAGCATGTTTACTTTCATTCATTTGAAACATAAAGGCATAAATACAGATGCTATGATACAAATACATTCACCCAGTAGAGAAGAAATAAAGAGCTTCTTAAAAAAAATAGAAAGTCGAATCCGCAGAAACGAACTAAGGCCTGGGCCTGACCAAAAGTTCGAGTCGAGATTATAACATTCTTATCAATATATCAAGACTAAAGAACATAACTTATGTCATGAACATTCATGATTTTTGTCTGGAGTCGTATTGAAAACACTTAGCAACTTTAGAAAACAAGTTGCTTATTTTTCCCCTGATAACCAGTTGTGTCAAAACAACTGGTTTATTCTTTTATAAAGACTCAAATCCCTTTAGTTCGATTTTGATTCTCCTGATATAGCTATCATTCTAGTTGATAAATCGGGTAGCTCCATATTATTATCTAATGGAAAAATAGGTCGCTGTATACGCTGATAACCCAATCTTTCAAGATCCTGATCAACACCTCCAGGGGTTAGAGCCATGACCCAGTCAGCTCTCATGTCATACAATTCCGGAACTAAATAACCAATCTTAACTACGACTATATCTGTCTTACGCGGATCGAGACCTAAACGTGTAAAATCCTTTTCTCTATGGTAAGGTTTTCTCTTTTTAGTGACAATTACCGAGATACTTCCAACCTTTACAACTACCTCGACCTCGGCATTCTTATCTCCTTTCTCAATGGCAGTTACAACTCCTTTTAGTTTTATGGGCGGGGCAAATCTACTATCAACGGCTGCTCCTGCAAGTCCTTCCACTTCACCTCCAACTCCTGCTTTCATTGCCTTTTCTACAAATTCAGATCCTGGAATTGATGCGTAAATAAGAGTTTTTCCATTGCCTGATTCAAATTCAGATCTTTTTAGAATTTCCTGTAAGGTCCAGGTCACATCTCCTGCTCCACCGGCTGTAGGATTATCACCCATATCACTAATGATATAAGGTTGTTTTTTACTTGATATAGCCAACTCCAAACTCTTTTCAAGTGTGGTTGTTGGCGCTACAAAAACAAAGTCATTTCTCACTTCCCAAAAACTATTTGCAAGTTCTTCAGCACCTGTAGTCACTGCTTTTTGATCATCACCTGTCACCATAACAACTGCATGATTTCTCGGTTCATCGGCCCAAGCGTATCCTATCCAGATAGCAGCATCAATGACCCCTTCTCTTTTGGTGATTGGATCTACTTTTGCATATAAAGATTTACCTGGTTCTATTCTTGTGCTGGTCTTTTCTCCCGGTAATAATATAGGAACCGGAATCCACGCCTTATACTGAGGTTTACCTTTTCCGTTTTCAAGGCGATCGAGTAAATTTACAAGAGCTCGTTTTTTTGATTCCATTGCATCCTCATGAGGTGCCATTCTATAGCAGGTAATTAAGTCACTTTCTTCAGCAAGTCTTCTTGAAACGTTTCCATGCAAATCCATTGAGGTAGAAATCAAAGTTTCATAACCAACAACTTCCCTGATGCGTTTTATAAAATCCCCTTCAGCATCATCAAGTCCAACCACGCTCATTGCCCCGTGAATGTCTAAAAACAGACCATCATAAGGCAAATTACTCTTTAGCATTTCTATGGTCTGACCCAATAATGACTCATAAGCCTCACGCGTAACGGATCCTCCAGGTAAGGCATGCCCTGTTAATGTTGGAAACCATTTTGCTCTATTTCGAATCATAGAATCCTTTTCCATAAATGGATAATAATTTAAAACAGCATCTCCAATCCTGGCGTGAAATGCCTCTTCATGCGTTCGGGCAGGCGAAAAAGTACTTGATTCGATGGCTATTCCAGCAACGGCTACTCTCGGTAAATTTCCAGATTCATTACTGTTGGATGATGTGGCTTTGCTTTTTGATTGTGTACAAGATGATAAAAATACCATCTGAATCATTAGAGCGAAAAGAAATAATTTTTTCATAATTGTTCGTGTTTTCGACAATAAAAATAACCATATTATTTCTTGTTTCTGCCTATTTTGAACTTCTTTTCTATTTCTTAAATCAAAAAAGCCCATCCAATTTATTGGACGGGCTATTATGTTTTTGGAGCGATAATTATCCAAATAAATCTGAAATCAATTCATACGCTTCACATCTTCTATTTGCAGCGCCTCCATTACTTTACTCATTTTTTTAACATCTATATCTTTCGCAAAGTCAGCTGGGATTACAGCAATTCGAAAGATTTGATTATCTGTGTCTTCCGGACTTAATCGGGTAACATCGGCGGTTCCGTCTAAAAATAATCTAACATCGAATAAGGTATAATCAAAACCATACAAAAGGACACCACTGTCTCTGAATATTGTTTGAGGCAAAGGCTCCCAAATATCATTACCTTCAAATACTCCCATAAGCCTGTAAACCATAATAACATCACTTTCAAACACTTCTATTTCTGAAGGGATCTCTACAAAATACTCAAAATTGTTTCCTGCATTTAAATCTGCTTCAACTTCAAAAACAAGTCCAAGTAATCCTGTACCGTCTTGACCAGATGGTCCTTGAGGGCCGGGAGGGCCAGGAGGGCCAACTGTACCTTCACATGAAACTAATATAAGAGAGAATAAAAATAAGGTGTATAGTTTTTTCATAATTACTGATTTTACATTATGTAGACAATTATCGGGCCAAAATTATTAAATCATCGCATTATGCTTGCGAATTACTTCTTTTTATTGTCCTCTATCGGAACAGTGTAAATGAATCTAAGGCTAGCTATTAGACCGTCATGAAAAGAAATATTTTTTTGAGTTCGATTGTCACCAAATCCAACAAGCGGTAAACTAAAATCTACTTTCTGATCGGCCTCATATTGTGCGTAACTTCTGCCGATGGCATATCCAAATCTACCTTCCAAATAAACATTAGCAACAAGCTGATATCTAGCAAATAAAGATTCATCTATACTTTTTCGTTCAATATAATCTCCCTGATAGGCAAGATCTCCGAGCCTGTAGGTCGTAATCAATCCAAAATGACTTAACCCTGTACTCAGTCTTTCATTCACCTGATATTTAATTTTACCATATACAGGAAATAGTCCTTTGATAGACCACCGTTCTGAAATTATCCAATCAAGATTAACCAATGGCACTAAATAAGGACCAAAAAATTCTTGATTATACATCGCGCCAAATCCCATTTTCAATCCTTCTCGAAACTTTTTCTCATAGAGAAATAATGCTCCTAGTTGAAAATGATCTAGATTGATATTTTTAAAATCAGACATAAATCTTGGGGCAAAAAAGACTTGAATTGCTCTGTTTTTTGAAAATTTATGATACAAACCTGTCCTCAAAACAAATCCATGAATATCTATTGGATTCATTATTTCAGTCGGAGCTTCCTCATCATTCCCAACATGAAAATAGAAATAATTGATACTGTTATACCAAATCGATTCCTCATTCATTTTAATTGGCGCAACCAAAGAGGCCATTGCTCCATATTCATTAGCCTTACTTTTATAAATAGAATCATACGACTGAGGAAAACCATACCTTCCTGAAAGGGTTAAAACATCCAAG
>JAAESS010000393.1 GCA_024229195.1 Flavobacteriales bacterium
GTGGTGGAAGAAGTATTGTAAACGCTACGTCTGAGAATCATGGTCCATCCTGGCGCATGATCGTTGAGATGAGTTCTCCTCCAAAAGCTCTGGGGATATATCCCGGAGGGCAATCTGGTAATCCGGGTAGTAAATACTACGATAATTTTATTGACGATTGGGCAGCGGGTAATTACCATGAACTAAACTTTTTGCAATCGGATAAAAAAACAGATGCTGTCATCGCAACTCAAACCTTAATATCGAACTAAATGAACAAAAATATTCTTAATTTAATCAGCACCATTGTTCTTGCTTTTATCTTTTCCTTTTTTATGCCATGGTGGTCGGTAATGCTCGCAGCATTTCTCGCTGCATTACTTTTTTCTTTAAAGGGATCGCCAGTATTTTTTATGCCCTTCTTAGCGATTTTTTTATTTTGGATGGGTTATGCCCTTCTCTTGTCGAGTGACAATGATTTTACTTTAGCCAAAAAGATAGCTGTTTTGTTACCATTAGGAGGTAATCCCTATATCTTAATTTTAGTTACAGCTATAGTAGGGGGCCTTGCAGCAGGGGTATCAGGTGTTTTTGCCAAGCAATGTGCTGAACTGGTAAAAAAGGAATAATATAAAATTGTAGCTCATAGCGGTAAACAAAGAATGCCGATTCGAGAATACTATCCTATTGTTTTACTTATCCAGCGCTTAATCTTCTTGAAATATTGCTTCTATCGGCATTTGAAATAATTTCGAGATCCTAAAAGCCAAGGGTAAACTTGGGTCAAATTTGCCTTTTTCTATGGCATTTACGGTTTGCCTGGACACTTCCAATTTATGAGCAAGATCCGCTTGAGTCAGGTCATTTTCTGCACGAAGTACTTTTAATCTATTTTTCATGCGTATCGTTTATATCCAATTAATACACTTGCTAAATAGGTGAGTGCAATCAAAATGACTAAAAATGAAATTTCAGCATCTTGCGCAATGAGGTTCGTGGTATCCAATAGAGAATAACTCAATCCTCCTACGATTCCTACTCCTAAGGCAATAGCCATTCCTTCCAATTGAATTTTTTTTTGAAGTTCATCCTGACTTTTTAAATGTTTGATATTGGCCAGAATCATAACTACTCCAAAAATGGCATTTAACAAAACACCCAGAAAGGTGAGGGTTTTATTTTCTCCCCAGATAAATTTAGGGCCAAATGTGGCAACAGCCATTGAAATAGTCCATAAGGCAGTATAAATCGCCAGATTTTTTGTGTTTTTCTTGATTTGTGTGTGATAAGCCTTTTTCTCCATGTGTAAATATAGTTTGATAAAATGTAATGTAAACTTTACGCAAATGTAAGTAAATTGATTTAAATGTCAAGCATACTTAACATTATGTTTTAAAAATTATCTTTTTTTAATGCAATTACGACGGTTGTATGACCTTTGAGGTGATTTATCTGAAATATTCCATTTGCTTGAGAATATAGTGACTACCAAGCAGTGAGTTTACATGATCTGATTATCGAAAACAGAATTTAATATAATTTGCTTATTTTCGGAATATTGTTGAGCCTAAACGAATTGGACCCTTTTCAATTTTGTCATGTTTTAAACAAAGCCTTGAATTCCAAAAAAGAATTATAGTTTTTAAGATACAGTATAATGAATAGTGCATATGTAAACAGGAAAAATTTTCATTTGACCTTCTCTGCTGTAATATTATTTTTGGCGTCTTTACTGTATGGTTTATATCCTGAGCAGGTATTTCCTCGTTTATTCGAGGTCAATATAGATTCAGTCGATCTGCGTAATATTTTTAGAGCGATCATGTGTTTATATCTAGGCATCGCCTTTATATTGATTTTAGGCGTATTGAAGTCTGACTATTGGAAGTTTGCGACGCTACTAGTAATTGTATTTATGGGATGTCTCGCTTTGGGAAGACTTCTCAGTTATTTTATTGATGGAAAACCGTCATTGTTTTTAATACTGGGATTTTTTGGAGAATTGATACTCGCTGTATTTAGTTATTGGCAATTATCAAAGTTCTCAAAATAGCACAAATATGAAGCATCACCTATTTCCTATGATAAGAACTGAATTGGTCAGTGTTTTGCTTTTGGGATTCATTTTTATTTTTTGCATAGAGCTTAAAGGTCAAGAACAATCTCAGATCAAAAACAAAGAAGGAACCTATTTAACGGTTTTGGGAACAGTTCAGGATGCAGGTTCTCCTCATGCTGCCTGTAAAAAAACTTGTTGTAAAGATTTAT
Source organism: Flavobacteriales bacterium (assembly GCA_024229195.1). Taxonomy (GTDB): domain Bacteria; phylum Bacteroidota; class Bacteroidia; order Flavobacteriales; family Flavobacteriaceae; genus Lutimonas. The sequence continues at coordinate 2,248 of JAAESS010000393.1, forward strand.
TTGAGAATCCTGATCCAAAGCGGAAAGTAGTTTCCTTAGGCTTGGTTGATCTTAAAGTAGGTAAGAAATATCTTTTTGAAGCTACACCAGACCTTAGCACTCAAATGAAAGCACTCAAGAACTTTAATGAGTTTGATGCGACGGAGACACCAGATGGTGTATTTCTGACTCACGCACATATAGGACACTATACCGGATTAATGTATTTGGGAAAAGAGGCAATGAATGCAAATGGAGTGCCTGTCTATGTAATGCCAAGAATGAAATATTTTTTAGAAAACAACGGACCATGGAGTCAATTGGTGGCCAATAGAAATATTCTACTTCAAGAAATAAAAGATCATCAAGATATTTTATTGACGGATCGAATAAAGGTTAAGGCCATCAAAGTACCTCATCGTGATGAATATTCTGAAACAGTGGGTTTTGTGATCAGCGGCCCGAAAAAGAGTGCGCTGTTTATTCCTGATATTGATAAATGGGAAAAGTGGGAGCTCAATATAATTGATCAAATAAAGGAGGTAGACTTCGCTTTTCTTGACGCGACCTTTTTTGATGGAGAGGAAATCAATAATCGAGATATATCTGAGATTCCGCATCCGTTTATCATTGAGAGCATGAAGAAATTTGAAGCTTTAAACAAGGAGGAAAAGAATAAAATCATTTTTATACATTTTAACCATACAAATCCTGTTTTGGATCCGAAAAGTAAAGCCTCAGAAACAGTTAGAAAAAATGGATTTGGCATTGCCAGGATAGGGGATGTATTTGAATTATGATAGCGAATAAGGGTCAAATCTAAAAAAGTTTATGCAGTGCGCATCAGTAAGCAGTTATCATTGAATTAGATTTAATATGAAGGAAAAATATTTTAAAGAACAAACCTTTGAAAAAAAGAATTTTTCAGGAGGAAAAATGATCGAAGCTGATTTTGAAGCCTGTAATTTTATGGCTTGTGACTTTTCTGAGACTGATCTTTCCTTAATAGATTTTGTCGATTGTACTTTTGTTGATTGTAACCTGAGTTTAGCCAGGCTCAATGGGACTTTATTTCAGGATTGTCAATTCGATGACTGCAAGATGCTTGGATTAAGATTTGAGAATTGCAACGCTTTCGGTTTGCTTGTAAAATTTCATGGTTGTACATTAGATCATTCTTCCTTTTATGAGACAAAAATGAATCAGACTGTTTTTTCTTCATGTCAACTTCATGGAGTTGATTTTACGAAAGCAGAACTTAAAGATACAAATTTTTCTAATTCAGATCTGAGGGATGCAATTTTTGATGGAACCAATCTTGAAAATTCTGATTTTAGAAATGCTATTAATTTCAACTTAGATCCGGAAAGGAATAAGTTGAAAAAAAGTAAATTTTTACGTGGTGACCTTGCCGGTTTGCTCAGTAAATACAAAATCGAAATAGAATAAATATTTAATCAGTTAAGAAATAAACATAAAATAACAAGTCAAAATTTGCAATAAATAAATCCAATAAAAATTCAAACATGTTACAATCGACCAAAACCAAATTAAGTCTCTTACTGCTTTTTCAATTTTTTTTTCTTGTTGCACAGGAAACTGAGCAGAAAAATCTTTTAAATATTGACCGTATTTATTCCGGTGAATTTTCACAGGACTATGAACGAAATATTCAATGGATTGAAAATGGCGAGGCATATGTGATTATTGAAAAGTCAAACAAATTAGACGGCGCAGATGAATTGATACGCTATGAAAGTAAAAGTCAGGAAAAAAGTATCTATGTACCTGCTGAAGGATTGCGCATCGATTCTGAGTCTTTGTCTATAGAGAGTTTTTCATTGTCTCCAGACGGTAGTAAAGTTTTGATCTTTACCAATTCAAGCAGAGTTTGGAGAAGCAATACAAAAGGTGATTATTGGGTATATGATCTCGAGTCAAAAGAATTAAATCAGATTGGTGAAAGTTTTAAGCCTTCGTCTTTAATGTTTGCAAAATTTTCTTCTGATAATCAAGCGGTGTTTTATGTACATGATTTCAATATTTATCAGGAAACCATTTCAAATCATGAGATCGTTCAATTGACATTCGACGGAACAGGTGATATTATTAACGGAACTTTTGATTGGGTATACGAAGAGGAATTTGGAAAAAGAGATGGGTTTTCGGTTAGTCCTGCTGATACAAATCTGGCATTCTGGCACTTAGATGCTTCAGATACAGGTGTTTTTTATATGATAAATAATACGGATTCAATTTACTCAGAGCCGATTCCGGTGCAATATCCTAAAGTTGGGGAAGCTCCCTCTGCAGCAAAAATTGGTGTAATCGATCTAAACTCAAAACAAATAAAATGGGTTCTCTTACCGGGAGGTGAACGTGAAAACTATATTCCCGGAATGCAGTGGGTGAGTGATGATCTGTTAATGATTCAGCAAATGAACAGACATCAAAATACACTGACAGTATGGAATTATAGCCCATCGAATGGTAAATTGAAGAAAATATACACGGAAAAAGAGGATACATATATTGAATTAAATCACCCTGATCTTTCAGCTGATTCCTGGGGCAGTAATGACTTGACTTTAGTTGATGCTGGAAAAGCTTTTTTGAGATTGAATGAAAATGATGCCTGGAGACATATTTATAAAGTGGATCTCGAATCAGGAGTTAAAACCTTAATCACACCATTTGATTATGACATTGCTTCGATGCGCGTACCGACAAAGAAAAATGTCTATTATATGGCATCTCCAGAGAATGGAACCCAGCGCTATCTGTACCAAACTGATCTTAGAGGTAAAGGAAATCAGAAAAAACTCACTCCTGAGAGTTTTGAAGGGGTAAACAATTATACGGTAGCTCCTAATGGCGCTTTTGCTATTCACATCCATCAGAGTGCCAAAGAAGTGAGAACGGTGAGGTTTATAAGCCTACCTGATCATAAAGTCATTAAAACAATTGTAGATAATCAAGATTATAAAAAACAATTGGCTGGTTTATCTTTACCAGAGGTGATTTTCAAAACAGTTAGCACAGAGGATGGAATAGATATTGATGCGAAAATCATACTTCCTGTGAATTTTGATAAAAATAAAAAATATCCCGTACTTTTTTATGTGTATGGTGAGCCTTGGGGTCAGGTTGCCTCAGATACTTATAATGGACTTTGGTATATTATGATGGCGCAAAAAGGATATGTGATTGTTGCCTTGGATAATCGCGGAACACCATGTTTAAAGGGTAGCCAATGGAGAAAGAGTATTTACAGGCAAGTGGGCAGGATCAATGTAAAAGACCAAGCCATGGCCGCTAAGGAAATACTCAAGCTGGATTATATTGATCCAGACAGAACAGCTGTATGGGGATGGAGTGGTGGAGGCACCATGACGCTTAATTTAATGTTCAAATATCCAGAAATCTATAAGACAGGAGTAGCTGTGGCTGCGGTTTCAAACCAGTTGGTCTACGACAATATTTACCAGGAGCGATATATGGGCTTACCACAGGAAAATATGCAAGATTTTATTGATGGTTCACCGGTTACTTATGCAAAAGGATTAGAAGGTAATTTATTACTCATCCACGGTACAGCTGATGATAATGTGCATTATCAGAGTGCTGAAATTTTGATCAATGAATTGATCAAAGAAAATAAAAAGTTTCAGATGATGTCTTATCCAAACAGATCCCATGGAATTTATGAAGGAGACAATACGCACAAGCATTTATACACATTAATCACTGATTATATTATGGAGCATACGCCCCCAAATTCAACAGAATAATTGTTTAAAAATTTTAAATATTAGTTACCTTTAGTATGCGTGAAAAAAGCTTAATGTAGGATATAAACGCGTTGGAATATTTTATGAATTTAAATTTAAAATAGAATGGATTTTATCGATTACTACAAGATCTTAGGTATGGATAAAAAAGCATCAGAAGCAGATGTCAAGAAGGCCTATCGAAAGCTTGCCAGAAAATACCACCCGGATCTCAATCCAAATGATAAAGAGGCAGAACGGAAATTTAAAGAGATCAATGAGGCGAATGAAGTGCTGAGTCATCCTGAGAATCGAAAAAAATATGATTCTTATGGAAAAGATTGGAAACACGCTGAAGAATTTGAAAAGGCGCAGCAACATCGTCAGTCGCAACAGTCATACCAACAGCATGGGCAGAGTCAATACTCTGCTGAGGATTTTTCAGATTTTTTTGGTTCTATGTTCGGTGGGCAAAGAGGTGGTCAGCGTAATGTTCAATACAGAGGACAGGACTTTCAGGCTGCATTACATTTAAACCTTCAAGATGTTTATCGTACTCACAAACGCACGCTTACTGTTAATGGTAAAAATATTCGATTAACGGTTCCTGCCGGGGTAAAAAATGGGCAAACCATCAGAATCAAAGGTTATGGAGGAGAGGGGATCAATGGTGGCCCCAAAGGTGATCTCAATATAACTTTTCAGATTGATAACCACACCAAATTCAAGAGAGATGCTAATAACCTATATGCGACTATAGATCTGGACTTATATAAAGCCATGCTTGGAGGAGAAAAGATCATTGATAGTTTTGATGGTAAGGTAAAACTAAAAATAGCCCCTGAAACTCAGAACGGTACTCAGGTCAAACTCAAAGGGAAAGGATTTCCTATCTATAAAAAAGAGGGGAAGTTTGGAGATCTTATTATAACATTTGAGCTTAAAACGCCTGTTAATCTTACAGAAAAGGAAAAAGAATTGTTTAATGAATTGTCAAAAATGAGATAGATATGGATACTGAAAAATATATACCCGTACTTCATCTTTGTGATTTGTATCAAATTGAAATTTCTTTTTTTAACGAATTGAATGAAGTTGGATTGATAGAAATAGTTTCAAAACAGAATAGCATGTATGTGCATGAGGAGAAACTGTATAAAGTAGAAAGAATTATTAGAATTCACAGGGAATTGAACGTGAATATTGAGGGAATTGATGTGGTTTTAAACTTACTTGAAAAGGTCGATAAGTTGCAAAATGAAGTACACTCCATACAAAGTCGGTTAAGGTTGTATGAAGATGATGATTAGATTTGGTATGAATAAATATGTAATAATGAAACACCAATTTAAGATTGCCTTCCCATTTCTATTCGTATTCATGATATTATCCTGTTCAGACAAGAGCCATAATCAAGACCAAGTTCAAAGGTCCTTATCAATTGATCAAGAGAACTTATGGTTAACCTATAGCAAAGATTTTAGCGTTTTTAAACTCTGGTCTCCTGATGCTGACGAGGTAAAACTTCATTTGTATAAGAATGGAAAAGGAGGAAAAGCCATCAAAACCTATGATATGAAACCTGATTCGGAAGGAGGACTTTGGATGAAAAAGATAAATCAGGATTTGAATGGTATTTATTATACCTATCAGGTAAAGATCAAGGAAAAGTGGCTCGACGAGACTCCAGGAATATATGCCAAAGCAGTAGGTGTAAATGGTAAAAGAGCTATGGTGCTTGATATGGAATCGACCAATCCTAAAGAATGGGTGAAAGATAAAGGGCCAAGCCTTGGATATCCAAATGAAGCCATTATTTATGAATTGCATATTAGAGATATGACCATACATCCGGTATCGGGTTCAAGCATGCCGGGAACCTATCTTGGCTTGGTAGAATCAGGTACAATAGGCCCTGACGGAGTAGTTACAGGGATAGATCATTTGAAAGAATTAGGGATCAATTATGTGCATTTACTGCCAACATTTGATCATTATGCAATCAATGAAAGTCGCTTGGATATTGCCCAGTTCAACTGGGGCTATGATCCGCAGAATTATAATGTGCCTGAAGGATCATTTTCCTCAGACCCTTTTAATGCTGAAGTCAGGATCAAGGAGTTTAAGCAGATGGTGAAAGCCTTTCATGACAATGGCATTGGGATTATTTTGGATGTGGTATATAACCATACCGGACAAACAGAAAATTCAAATTTTAATTTAGAGAATCCCGGATATTATTATCGATTCCGAGAGGATGGCAGCTATTCTGATGCGGCCGCTTGTGGAAATGAGACAGCATCCGAGAAAGAGATGATGCGTAAATTTATTCTGGAATCTGTTGGCCACTGGGCCAAAGAATACCATTTAGACGGCTTTCGATTTGATCTGATGGGTGTTCACGATATAAGTACCATGAATGAGGTTGCGGCAACTTTAAAAGAGATCAACCCAGATATTTTCGTTTATGGAGAAGGTTGGACCGCATCTGATTCTCCTTTGCCTGAAAAGGACAGGGCACTGAAAAAACACATCAAACAAATGCCGAAAATCACCGCCTTTAGTGATGATATTCGCGATGGTTTAAAAGGATCTGTTTTTGAGGACTTGAGTACAGGCTTTGTTAGTGGAGCAGAAAACTCCGAGGAGTCTGTCAAATTCGGAATTGTAGGATCGATAAACCATCCACAACTTGATTATACCCAAGTCAATTATTCAAAAGAGTCTTGGGCAAACCATCCCTGGCAGGCGATATCATATGTTTCTTGCCATGATAATCATACTTTATTTGATAAGTTACAGGTATCAAGACCGGATGCTGATTTGCAAACACTTAAGGCAATGGATAAACTAGCCAATGCAGTTGTTATGACTTCTCAGGGAGTCCCTTTTCTCCATGCAGGTTCAGAAATGTTAAGGACCAAGAATGAAGAACACAACTCTTATAACCTTCCGGATTCGATCAATCAAATTAACTGGAATTGGAAAGCGAAAAATAAAGGAGTAGTTGCCTATTATAAAAATTTGATCGCTTTTCGAAAAGCACATCCTGCCTTTAGAATGACCTCAGGTGAAGAGGTAAGAGAACATCTTGTTTTTAAAAGGGTAGAGGATGGGTTCATTTCTTATCAGATCAATGGTCATGCGAATGGAGATGACTGGAAGGACATTCTGGTGATTTATAATGCCAAGGGTGAGTCTGTAGATTATTCTTTAGAAGGAGACTGGATGTTAGGGGTGCTAGGAGATAATTTCAATTTGGAGAAAACAGAAAATATAGAGGGGTCAATTATTGTTCCTCCAATTTCAATGTGCGTCTTACATCAAAAATAGGCATACAACTATTTTATTTAAAATACCTATTTAAACACTTTTCATACTCAGCCAAACACCAACAAAAACGTTGATAAGACCGAAGATGATCGAGGTAAATATTTTTTTAAAATTGATTGAAATCTTAGGAGTGTTGGTCGGTATTGTTAATGCGTTTGCTTGTTCTCTCAAAATCTTATTTTAATTTTTATAACGCTTACAAAAATAGGTTTCTTTGAGCTCTTAGACTATGATATCCGTCATGTAACTCAAATTTAAAGCTATTGATTTTTGAATGAATTTTATTTCATTTAGCACTATTAACAAATATTGAAATACTCCTAAAAATATTGAAATACCCTCAAAATCAATAATTAGAATATTATTTTATTTAATGATTAAACCGAACCTGTGACCCCCTTTTTTAGACGAATAAGACGCAAACTTGCAAATGACAATCAATTCCTAAAGTATGGTAGATATGCTATTGGGGAGATCGTGCTTGTTGTTATAGGAATATTAATGGTCCTATCAATTAACAATTGGAATGCTGAGAGAAAGAACCATATAAAAAAAAGGAATTATGTCCAGAATATTATTTCTGATTTAAAAAAGAATACGTTTGAATTAAATTCGTTTATCAATTATGTAGACGATGAAAATAATAAGATGCAGCAGATATGTGAATTAATTGATAGTCCTGATTCTGTTTTTACAATAGATTCTATTCTAAATATTTTACTCAGAATAAATTTCGTCTTGATAGGTATCTACGCATTTAGAGATGAAACTTTCCAAATACTCATCTCAACCGGCGAAATTGGATTACTTTCTGAATTTCAATTTGAGAAGTTAATGGCGCTTAATAAAAAGTATAATGCACATACTACAATAACTTTTCATTTTAACTGATATCACTGATCTGCAAGAAGTATCTGGAACAAATCATTTTCCCAAACTATTTTATATTTATGTTTGTTTAAAAACGCATTATAAACAATAATTCTCTCTTTTTTGTAAAGATAGTTATCCTCTGAAACAGTGTCGTTATAACGAATATCAAAAGTTGTCCATTTTCCACCTATCGGCTGAGTTTTTTGTCTTAAGACAACTGGCATTTTAGCAGCTGTTTTTTCTGCACGTAACAAGCTTATCTTAACACTATTTGAGTCATATACCCATACCCAGGATGCACCAATAAAAGGAACTGTTCTAGTTAAATATTGAAGTGTTGGCAATGACTCAAAACACAATAAAGTATCTCCCGGAACAACATAATTATCTAGCTCCAAGAGTAGTTCGTTCATTATCATACTTTTTGAATGTGTTGTATAGACATTTGCAAGACTATTGTTCATGCTATACCTCTTTTCAGCTCTACTTCCTAAATCAAAATATGCTGATGAACTAACTGAATATAAATTAATCAATAAAAATGAAAAAATTACAATCGATAAAAATACTATAATTGAGTAATCCTTTTGTTGCAATTTGTACTTGGCCATTCTATAATAATGAGCGAAGGCAGTAAAAGAACCCAACCATATCGTATTAGATCCCATATTTTCTATACCACGATCACTGCCGAGGGGTAATAAAAACATAATAATTAACGACGCAACGTTTAATAAAACTATAGATTTATTACGATAATCCACAAAAGTTGAAATCAAAATTGGAAACAAAATCAAAGCATAATAACCTGGTTTTGAACTCATATATGCATGATACAGTTGACCGAATAGCAGTAGTAGCATCAATACTGTTAAAACAACTCTAATTTTTTTTGTTTTGAATAGCTTAAAAGAAAAAACAAAACCAGCAAAAAGGAAAAAATAAATAACTAGTAATCGAGAAATTTGTACATAATTATATAAATAACTAGTCATCATTGTTATTAAATTATGATTACTATCGTCTTCTATAGCTAAGCTAAAAATATTCTCAGCAATGCTATTAATAAAAATATTAAAATGACCTAAAACATACATAGAACAGAGAATTAAGATAATAGCAGTTCCCCAACCACAGACCCAAAGCAAAAGTGATTTCCAAAATTGTTTCCAATCCTTTGAATAGTATACATTAACTAAGAAAAGAAAACCTAAGGAGAGCATTGTAATATTTGGTATCCTAGCAAAAAAGCTCAGACCAATAAAAAAACCGGCAAAGTAATAATCACTTTTTTTATTTCTTTTAAATCCTTTTAACAAAAACAATACAGCTATTGCTACTAATAAAGCAGAAAAATAATTATGATGAAAAACAATATTTCCATAATTATTCAATAGAATTACACAAAACGTAGCTAGAGAAAAAACTATTGGTTGTAAGTATTCTTCCGTAGCTTTATACGTCATAAATGCTGTTAAAATAATCACAAGCGCATTAAAAAACCGAAAGGATAAAATACCTCCCCATCCAAACAAGACTTCCCAAATTCCTCCAAAAAGTCCTGTTAAATAGAACATGAACTGATACGTTACAGAAGTAGGGTTTTGAAAGAACTGTTGATAAAATGACAAACAAAACCCTTCATCTGTAAGATCAAAACCTTGAAAACTTACAATAGCTAAATAAATAAATGCCGAAAATAATGTCAATAATACATTAAATTTATGAGGCTTCACATTGCTTATTTTTTCCATCATTGAAAGTCATTTTAATTTTTGAAAATCCAATTGGCCAATTTAGGTAAAATATTAAGAAAAAATATTCCTTTAACTGAGTACACTAGACAGTCCTTTAATTTTTCGATAATTTAATTATTATCTATTACCAAATTAATATACTTTTGATTTGAAATAGTACTGTGAAAAAGTCATTGCTCAATTTACTTGTATTAATTTGGATATCAAATTTCTACTCTGTAATCGGTTGTGGAAAGCTATTTTGAAATTTAGGCAAGGAAAGAGTTAAAAATCAAAGGTCTTCAATCGATTTCATATTAATTGTCTTGATAAAATTTAGGTCTAAGGGTGTGAAGTAATTTATTATCAGTTTTTAAATATTTTATATTATTTAATTTGTACCCTCGCTAGGAATCGAACCTAGATCTAAAGTTTAGGAAACTTTTGTTCTATCCGTTGAACTACGAGGGCATTAAGGGGTTCTTTTAAAGCCAAATAAGTAGACAAATATAATTTTTAATCTCAATATCTAGAAGCTTATATGAATAGATTTCATCAAGTTTTTACTCCGGTTTAAATATTCCTCAAAGATCTTGCTTTTCAAACAAATCTGATTACTTGAAATATCAATTGCGAATAGTCAGGATGACAAAATAACTTATATTTGTTTGAGTTTGAATAAATCAATCGCTACAATCTTAAATCACTTAGAAATAGAAGCCAACTATCATAAATACCTGCTAGATTTTATCATACCCGGAGGTACATCAAGAGGTGTATTGCGTCAAAAAGAAACCTATTTTTTAGTAATAAACTCAGGAGCAAATTGGGGAGTAGGAGAGTGTGGACTCTTTAGAGGCTTAAGTTGCGATGACAGGCCTGATTATGAGGAGAAACTGGCATGGGTTTGTACGCATATTCATTGGGATCTTGAAAAATTATTACAGGAACTTAAGGAGTTCCCATCCATACAATTTGGTTTAGAGCAAGCTTTTTTGTCTTTTAAAGCGAAGAATAAATTCGAGTTGTTTCCTTCTGAATTTAGTCATGGAAAAGCTATGATACCAATAAATGGTCTAATTTGGATGGGAGATAAGGATTTTATGAAGGATCAGATTACCGCTAAGCTGGAAGCTGGGTTTGCTACTTTGAAAATGAAAATTGGTGCCATTGATTTTAAAACAGAGTTAAATCTCCTGGAAGGCATTCGTAAACAATTTAATTCCTCTGAATTGGAGCTAAGAGTTGATGCAAATGGGGCTTTTACAGAGCTAGACGCTCTTATTAAATTAAAAGAATTAGCGGCCTTTGACATACATTCCATTGAACAGCCAGTTAAAACAGGGCAGTGGGAATTGATGGCTGAGTTATGTAAAGTGAGCCCCTTGCCGATAGCTCTTGATGAAGAGTTGATAGGTATTCGTGATCAAGAAATGAAAAGGAACTTGCTAAAAGTAATCAAGCCGCAATTTATTATTTTAAAACCTAGTTTGGTTGGCGGATTTAATGGAAGCAGAGAATGGATTACATTGGCAGAAGAATTGGGCATAGGCTGGTGGATCACATCAGCATTAGAGAGTAATATCGGTTTAAATGCAATTGCACAGTTTTGCTTTACACTTGGCAATTCAATGCCGCAAGGATTGGGCACGGGAGATTTGTTTAGCAACAATATAAATTCACCCTTATCGGTTGGCGATGGAGCATTACAATATGATCCAAAACAAAAATGGTCCAATCTCACCGATTTTCTTACTGAATAATATTATTTTTAGAGCTAATTAATTTGATTGTATGAATTTTATAGAGCAAGCATATAAAGGAAAAAATGAATGGTGGAGATATTTTATAGCCATTATTGTCATTTTTATAGGTTGGCAGTTTATTGGTATTATTCCTTTGTTTATAGTCGCCTTTAACCATTCAAGTGATCTTGCGGATCTAATGGCTGGTTCGGAAAATGCTTTTGCAGATCTTGGAATTGATGCCAACTTGTATTTATTGGCCATCTTGCTGATGTTTGTGATGGGATTGCTGGCCTTACTCTTTTCAGTCAAAACTATACATCTCCGCAGTATTACCAGTTTAGTTACTTCAAGAAACAGCATTGACTGGAATCGTATATTTTATGGTTTCGGCCTTTGGTTCTTGATATCAGTTATGTTTTTATGTCTTGATTATGTGATGGCTCCCGAACATTTTGTCTATAACTTTAAGCCTGTTCCATTTGCTATTCTGGTGCTTGTAGCTTTTATTTTTATTCCATTGCAAACCAGTTTTGAAGAACTGTTGTTCAGAGGTTATTTGATGCAGGGAATAGGAATTTTGTTCAAAAATGCGGCTGTTCCTTTTTTGTTTACCTCCATTGCTTTTGGTTTGATGCATGCGTTTAATCCTGAAATTGCAAAACTCGGTTATATTATTATGATCTATTATATAGGAACAGGGTTTTTATTCGGAATAGTAACCTTAATGGATGAAGGTTCTGAATTGGCACTTGGGATGCACGCCGCCAATAACATTGTGGCAGCAGTATTTGTAACAGTTAATTGGGCCGCTTTTCAGACAGATGCACTTTTTAAAGATGTATCAGAGCCATCTCTTAGTATGTATATGTTTTTACCTGTTTTTATCGTCTATCCTTTGGTGATACTATACTTATCAAAAAAATATGATTGGTCTGACTGGAAAACTAAACTTTTCGGAAAAATAAGTCAAGCAACTGTATCAGATGAAAGCTAATTTTTGGCATAAAGATTTTGTTTGGGATGGCACCTCGTTTTCTAGTGATCAAGATATCATAGTTTTTGTAGAAAAGAACTATCCTGAATTGAATGTGTTTTTTAAAGAATGGTTGAGCGATTCAGGTAAAATTTTGATAAAGACATCCGGATCTACTGGAGTACCCAAAAAGATAGCATTGAGTCGAGAACACATGATCAATTCTGCCAGAGCTACCGCTAAATTCTTTAATCTTGAAGCAGGCTCAAAAGTATTACTTTGTTTGCCTTTAGGCTTTATTGCTGGAAGGATGATGTTGGTGAGGTCTATGGTCATGGGTTGGCAATTGGATGTGATCGAGTCAAGCTCAAAACTTATGATTCCCAAAAATATAACCTATGACTTTTCTGCTATGGTGCCCTTACAGCTCTACAATAGTCTGGACGAGCTTAAAAAGATAAAAACTTTGATTGTTGGAGGAGGAGAGGTGTCTGAAGCTATTGTAAACCAAATAGATTCTCTCAAAACTAAAATTTATGCGACTTATGGGATGACAGAAACGATTACGCATATTGCTTTGAGTCCGCTGAATAAAGCAGCAGGACGCAAAGGAAGTGAAACTGTATTTGAGGCGCTACCGGGCATCAGTTTGTCAGCGGATAACAGGCAATGCTTAGTGATCGATGCTCCTCATATCAGTTCAGATATTGTTGTAACCAATGATATTGTTGCGCTCGAACCTGAGGATTCTTTTAAATGGCTTGGTCGAAATGACAACGTGATCAATTCAGGAGGAATAAAGTTGATCCCTGAATTAATTGAATCCAGATATAAGAAATTAATTGAGCATGACTATTTTGTAGTTGGAATTCCGGATCATCGATTGGGTGAAAAATTAGTACTCCTAATTGAAGGAAAAGAAACAGCTTTAATGCTCGGAAAAATTGATGAATTTCACAAGAATCTTAATGATGCGATTCCAAAATATGAAATTCCAAAGGAAATCTTCTTTATCAATACTTTTATAAGGACCCAAACCGGTAAAATAAACAGATCACAATCACTGCAGTTGCTCTAGAAAAAACATGAGTTATGAGATTTATATTGCTAAAAGTTAACAATGAAATCCTCTCTAAAAAGAGTAAAAAAAAGCCCTTAAAAAATAGTTTTAGGGGCTCTTTATGTTAATGCTCAGAGGTTATAACCCACTGACCTTTATCGATCAAAGGAATCGCCTGTTTGTATTTGACTGATTTAGCTTCTCCGGTAGCAATGTTTTTAATTGTTACTCTTTCATTCCTTCCGATTTTTCGCTCAGTTCTTACAATTGTTTCTGTAACCTGTTGAGGCTGCGTTTGATTTGTCTGCGCCTCTTGAGTCGGACTACTAAATTCAGCTTTACTCAACTGAACTTTTTCTTGTTTCTGTTCTCTGGCTTGAGAAACCTGTTGCGGACTTTGACTAGGTAATTCTCCTTTAAACAAGAATGACAAGACCTCTTTATTTACCTTATCAAGCATTTCTTTAAACAATTCAAAGGCTTCAAATTTATAGATCAATAAGGGATCTTTTTGCTCATAGGTAGCATTCTGTACAGATTGTTTAAGATCATCCATTTTTCTTAAATGGTCTTTCCAGGTATCATCAATGATCGCAAGGGTGATATTTTTTTCAAAATCCTCTACCAGTTGTTGACCTTTACTTTCATAGGCTTCCTTTAAATTGGTGACCACTTGCAAGGTCTTGATCCCATCAGTAAACGGAACAACAATACGTTCATATCGATCACCTTGTTTTTCATAAACATCTTTGATCACAGGAAAGGCAGCAACGGCACTTCTTTCGATTTTTCCTTGATAATGTTTGTAGACCACTTCAAAAAGCTCGTCAACTAATTCACGTTCCTCCTTCGAAGTAAATTCTTCCTCTGTAAATGGAGAAGTGGTAGAGGAGAAGCGGATCAATTCAAATTCAAAATTTGAATAGTCATTGGTCATTTTGTTATTCAACACAATGGCATCACAAGTATCATAAATCATATTAACGATATCCACCTGAAGTCTTTCTCCGTAAAGAGCGTGTCTTCTTCGTTTGTAGATCACCTCTCTCTGGGCATTCATAATATCATCGTATTCAAGTAATCTCTTACGAATACCAAAGTTATTTTCCTCTACTTTTTTCTGTGCTCTTTCTATAGATTTTGAAATCATAGAATGCTGGATAACTTCCCCTTCTTTAAGGCCCATTTTATCCATCATTTTGGCAATTCTTTCAGAACCAAACAAGCGCATTAAATTATCCTCAAGAGATACGTAGAATTGTGAAGAACCGGGATCTCCCTGACGTCCGGCTCGACCTCTTAACTGACGGTCAACACGTCTAGAATCATGTCTTTCAGTACCAACAATGGCAAGACCACCTGCAGCTTTTACCGCGTCAGATAATTTGATGTCGGTACCCCTACCAGCCATGTTCGTGGCTATGGTAACAACTCCCGGATTACCTGCTGATTCAACAATATCAGCTTCTTTTTTATGCAGTTTGGCATTCAACACATTGTGCTCGATCTTTCTGATTGAAAGCATTTTTGACAATAATTCCGAAATCTCTACAGAAGTCGTACCAACCAGAACAGGTCTTTCCTGATTGACCAGGTTATTGATCTCGTCGATCACGGCATTATATTTTTCTCTTTTCGTCTTGAATATCAAATCCTCACGATCATCTCTAATCAAAGGCATATTCGTCGGAATTTCAATAACATCCAATTTGTAGATCTCCCAGAATTCGCCTGCTTCTGTAATCGCCGTACCGGTCATACCCGATAATTTACGATACATTCTAAAGTAGTTTTGCAAGGTAATGGTTGCAAAAGTCTGTGTAGCAGCTTCGATCTTTACATTTTCTTTGGCTTCAAGTGCCTGGTGCAAACCATCAGAATAACGACGGCCGTCCATAACACGTCCCGTTTGCTCATCAACAATCTTGATCTGATCTTCTATAATAACATATTCAACATCTTTTTCGAAAAGGCTGTAGGCTTTAAGTAGCTGATTTAGAGTGTGTATTCGCTCACTTTTGATACTGAAATCGCGGTATAATTCTTCTTTCTCTTTGGTCTTATCTTCGACTGAAATTTCTTTTGCATCAATTTTACCTACCTCTATTCCCATATCCGGTAACACAAAGAAATGATCTTCGTTATCTCCTGATAAATGTGCAATCCCTTTATCTGTTAAATCAATGGAATTGGTTTTTTCTTCAATCACAAAAAGCAGTTCTTCATCAACCTTCGGCATTTCGCGGTTATTATCCTGCATGTAGAAGTTCTCTGTTTTTTGTAGGAGCTGTTTGATCCCTTCCTGACTTAAGAACTTGATCAATGCTTTGTTTTTTGGAATACCTCTAAAAACTCTATACAACAAGAAGCCGCCATCCTTCGTATTTCCATCAGCAATTAATTTTTTAGCTTCTGCAAGTTCTCCGACCAGGTATTTGTTCTGCATGCTCACCAGTTGATCAACTTTTGGTTTCAACTCGTTAAACTCATGTCTGTCTCCCTGAGGTATAGCTCCTGAAATGATCAATGGTGTTCTTGCATCATCAACCAATACAGAATCCACCTCATCTACAATCGTATAGTTATGTGGTCTTTGAACAAGATCTTTTGGCGAATGCGCCATATTATCTCTTAGATAGTCAAATCCAAACTCATTATTTGTTCCGTATGTAATATCAGCTAAATAAGCTGCTCGTCTTTCGTCAGAATTAGGTTTGTGGTTGTCAACACAATCAATGCTTAAACCATGAAATTCAAATATCGGTCCCATCCAGGCGGCATCACGTTTTGCAAGATAATTATTCACAGTAACCACATGAACACCATTACCGGTCAATGCATTTAGATAAATAGGTAAGGTCGCAACAAGCGTTTTTCCTTCACCAGTCATCATCTCCGCAATATTACCCTGATGTAGAACGGCTCCACCAATTAACTGGACATCATAGTGAACCATATCCCAAGTGATGGGTTTACCTGCGGCATCCCATGTATTTGACCAGATGGCATGATCTCCGTCAAGTGTCACATAATCGTGAACTGATAGTTCTCGGTCAAATGCGGTGGCCTTTACTTTGAGAGTAGAATTTTCTGTAAATCGCTTGGCTGTCTCGCGCATTACCGCAAATGCCTCAGGCTGAATCTCATTCAATGTCTTTTCAGAAGCTTCATATGCTTCGTCTTTCAACTGATCAATTTCCTTGTAAATCGCTTCTTTTCTATCTATTCCTGCCGTTTCAATTTCTTTGTTTAGTACCTCTATCTGGTCCTCAAAAGGTTGAATCGCATCAGCTATAGCCTTTTTGAAAGTACTTGTCTTATCGCGTAGTTCATCAATAGATAATATTGACATGTCCTTATCGAAGGACCTTACTTTATCTACTAAGGGTTGTAAAAGCTTGAGATCTTTCTTCTTCTTATCTCCCACAAAAGCTTTCAATACTGAATTTAAAAAACTCATAATGATATGTATTATTATAACCGAGCTGGTCTCAGTTTTATTTTTTATTTCTTGTTCAAATTAATAAATTTTGAACTAGGTTGATTGTAAAAAAAAAAGCCTCATATTGAGACTTTCGTTTTTTTAGTATTCATCTTCATTCCAAAGGAAATCTTCATCCGTTGGATAATCCGGCCAAATCTCTTGGATGATCTCGTAACTTTCACCCTCATCTTCGAGCGCCTGCAGGTTTTCAACAACCTCCAAAGGAGCTCCGGTTCTTATTGCATAATCAATCAGCTCATCTTTTGTTGCCGGCCAAGGTGCATCACTTAAATATGATGCTAGTTCTAACGTCCAATACATAATTGAATATTAATTAATTTGAATTGCAAAAGTAATTTTTTTACTGAAAAATCCAAGCATTTTAAGCACTATTTTTCAGCTGTCAAAAGAACGTATTTTAAGTAGTGAGTCAAACTTTAAATTTACCTTGTAAAATCAACCTTTCCAAGGGATTTCCTCTACCTTATAATCCTTAGTCAATTTCCGTGCCAACACAAATAAATAATCTGATAAACGATTAAGGTAGGTGATTATGTTTGGGTTAATCTCTTCGGATTCAGCTAATTCTACTGTAATTCTTTCCGCACGGCGACAAACGCATCTGGCAATATGACAGAATGACACCAAAGTGTGCCCTCCAGGCAGGATAAAATGTCTCATGGGTTCTAGTTCTTCATCCATAAGGTCTATTTGACTTTCCAGATATTTAATTTCGTCAGCTTCTACTTTTTCAATCTTTAGTCGATCTGTACCGTCTTTTAGTTTTTGCTTTTCTATGGGAGTGGCGAGCATGGCTCCAACAGCGAATAATTTATTTTGAATACGTAATAAATCACTGGCAACAAATTCATTGTCTGTTTGATCCTTTACAAGACCTATATATGAATTGAGTTCATCAACAGTTCCATAGGCATCTATCCGCAAATTACTTTTCCTTACGCGAGTTCCTCCGAATAAAGAGGTTTTACCGTCATCGCCTGTTTTTGTATAAATCTTCATGTATAAATTTTAGGATTTGTAAAAATAAGCATATTACTTGAAATGTTAAATTAAACTCATGCCAACAGAAAGTTAAATTCTTAAGGTGAAGTGTTCTTTCACTCTTCCTTTTTTAAAGAATACAATTCCCCACTTAAAAGTGTCAACACTTAATGTTACTTTTTTGTGATTTACTATATATTCCCAAGCCGCTTCCATTTCAGGAGTCCAGTGTATATCGTCGAAGATAAAAACACTATCCTCATGACTCGCTTTTAGGCATTTTTCAAAATAAGAAATTGTAGCTTCTTTTTGATGATTTCCATCAAAAAATATCAAATCAAAGGATTGTTGATCAAGAGTTTGATCAAGAGTTTTGCTGAACTCTCCTATTTGAATATTGATATGATCAAATCCATGCTTTCTTAAATTTGCTTGGGCGATACCTGCTACAGCAGGACAACCCTCCAAACTTGTGATTTTCGATTTAGGAGCTCCCGTTGCCAAATAGGCAGTTGAAATTCCTAAAGAAGTGCCAATTTCTAAAATATGTTTAGGTTTAAAATAAGCTACAGTTTTCGCAAGTAACAGGCCTCTTTTATTTGAAATTCCTGCTTTCGCAGCGATCTGAGATATTCTTCTTTTATTGGTTTTAAATACTCTTGAGCCTGCGCCAAAATCTGTCACCTCAATTTCAAGATTATTTTGTATCAATTCTTTTCGAAGCGATGTTGCTTTATCTAAATTTATATTACCCTGATATTTAAGTCCTTTGGTCAAATAGTCAAAGAGAAATGGTGAATGAATGCTGTATTGATTTTTCGAGTCAATTAAAAAATGAAGGAAGGCCTTGGCAGGGTATAACAAAACGCTATTTTTATTTGCTAAATTAGAAAGAAAAATTATTGTAGTAATAATTTTAAAATTATATTTGCCATTGACTCAAAAATGATATCATGAGGAAGATTATAGCTGTTTTATTGCTATTTGCCATGTTTACGTCGTGTATACCTCTAAAAAAGCAGGTATATTTCCAAGGAGAATTAGAAGAAAGTGACTCCATTGCCAAGATACAGGATCAACCCTACAGGATGCAGGTAGACGACCTGCTGGATATTCAAATCAAATCTTCTGATGA
>JAAESS010000394.1 GCA_024229195.1 Flavobacteriales bacterium
AATTCTGGCAAAAACATCAACACCGATTTGGTCATAGATGTCAAGCAAATCTACAAGAACCCAGTTTTCTCGAATCAGTCCATTTTCCAGTCTCCAGAAATCTAGACTTCTCAAACTAATTCTCATTCCTGACGGAGCAATACCCATCCAGCCTCCATGATAAATAGTCTGTATCATGTTGGGCCAACCTGTAACTCCCACATAATTACCATCACCAAAGAAATGGTTCGTAATCTGATCGTCAAACTGCCCTCGGTCCGGCATGGCAGCAAGAAAAGGAATCTGATGCCAATTTCGGAATCCTTCTATACCTCGGCCTGTTCCGATGCCGGAGGGACCATACCAATTCATTTTTGGGTGCCAAAATTTTTTCATTTCCATTACTTCAGGGCCTCCCTCTGACGGATGCCTATTCATTGAAGTAAGCATGTCAAGTACTAACTGGCAAGCTGCTAAACTACTAGATTCATCATAGGGGCCTTGTATAATTCCGTCTTGAGTTGCAGGTCCAGGAACTTGCCATTCACGGCCAAGACTAGGAGCCATTGGCCAAGCTCCCGCCTGCATCATTAGCTCAGGGATATCCCATAGAGCCTGTACTTCAGTCACTCTGTTATCTTCAAAGCGATAGAACTCGTGGAATCTCATGGCAACCTGATTCCCTGTCGGTGGAATATCCAACCATGATTTACTGAATGTGCCTGTGTAATAACCACAGCAACCTACCCAATCAGAGTTTTCTTGAGTTGCTCCAGCCATCACAATTGTGTCACGGCGCTCTAAATCTGGTAGAGCCCAAAGAAGTGGAGCTAATACATTCTTGTAAAAATTATCTACTCCTGTTTTCTCTCCAAATGGATAACTAAGGCGAAATACTGGATCTGAAATAAAAAGACCATCAAGTGCTTTGCGGACACTACTTTCGCTGAAATCGTACATTGCCCTCCTCAAAGTAGAAATCAGTTTTTTATTCTTTGTGTGTCTATCCAAATTCACTCCTTTACCAATCTGACAAAATTTTTATTACTATTTAAAATAACTACAATAAATTTTATTTTTTAATATTTATATTTCTAATATGTTAAAAATTCTCAACCTTTTCAATTGATATAACAACGTGCAGTATTTCTTTTGTCTTTGACAAGTCATTGTGTTTCTTCATTTCTGGTTGAGTTTTATGAAATCTTTTCATGCAATTCTAAATAAATTTAGTCCTTTTTATTCGTCAATAGATGTCTTTCCCATATTTTGAAGGCAAGTTATTTTTCCTAGATTTATCTTAATTTACAAAACATTCTTTTTATGAATCTACATTTGGTTAACAATAATTACATATTTTTTTTTGTATCTTCAATATTTTTCTTTCATTGAATGAATACGTAT
>JAAESS010000395.1 GCA_024229195.1 Flavobacteriales bacterium
AATTAGAACTATATCAAACTTTTTATTAAGATTTCGAATGTTTTTCGAAGAAAAAAGAGAAGGGAGAATCGTTTCATAAAGAGTCAAATTTATTAAATGCGTCTCTTTAGGGTTAACATTATATAGTTCTGGGTCAGAACGCTCCCCTCCTCCCTCATCAAATGGAGTACGCATAAGCGTTACATCTTTACCTTCCGCTTTTAACCAGGTGTAAAGACGTGCACCAATATTATCTGCGTTTCCAAGGCATAAAATCTTCATCCTTTTGAGCCTATGACTTCAAAGCAGCCCGTATCGCCTAGGTAGGTTTTTTGGAAGAAGGGGTTAGGGTTATCTGGAAAATTCAATAGACCCTCACCATCGCAAGATAAATCTTTAAAGCCGAGTTTACGAAGCTCATTTTGAAGATCGCCTGGTTCGATGATGGTTTGAGCAGGGAATGCCACATCTAGTCCCAATTGATATTTATAAGTATTTAGCCATGTCTCGGCTGCGATCATTTTTGGGTCATAGTCATTTGCTTTATTATGCTCTGTGTACCAAAGGTGCTTATACCACCCCAATCCGTTCGCGTTAACATATAGCTTTCCACCAGTCTTTAAAACTCGCGATAGTTCTTGCAGACTTTCTTTCCATGGCGTGACAAAAAGGACCCCATAGCAAAAAATTGCATCAAAAAAATTTGATTTATAAGGAAGTGAATCGATCCCTGCTTTTTGAGCACAGATGTTAGTTATACCAAGATTTTCAGCTAAGTTATTTAAGAAATTTATTCGGATTTCAGAGAAATCACATGAATAAACTTGCTCATTTTCATTTGCTAGAGCGATGGACCACTGACCAAATCCACACCCAGCATCTAGAACTTTGCTACTGTTGGTGAAGTCATACTGCCGAATGCGGTCACTGTAAATGCATACCCCACTTTGAAAAACACGCTCTATAAATTTTCTGTCATTGTCACTTTTAATGTCTGTCTTAGCTATAGCTTTTTTTATGTCTAACTTTGTTACTTCGTACGATATCATTTATTTTCCTGTCGGATCTTTAGGGCATTAATCTTTGGTACACATCGTGCAGGGTTACAAAATTAAGTGGATCTTTGCAACTAATAAGTTTTAAAAAACAGTCTCGAATGCCTAATTGACTATTATTAACTTGGTTTTTTAAATCTTTAAAATTTCTAAAATGATTTCTTGAATCCTCATAATGTTTTAGAGAGCATGTATTCAAGAAAATGTGGATAGGATGAAAGCAAAATCCCAAATGAAGATGTGGATTGTATTCGGACAGGCTCAGGCTTAAGTTTTTCTCAAGAATCATTTGGAGATCTGATCTAAAAAATGGGACACGTCCAAAGCCTAAATCATCTCTATAGGGTTCGACTTGCATTGGAAGAAAAACACTTGAATCATACTCAAGTCCTTGGTCTTTGCAGTAAGAAATAATTTGTGCAGCATATCCTAAAGAGTGAAATCTCACCCCCTTTGAATTCGGAAATAGAAACAAAAGCTCATCAATTACTTCTTTAAAAGGCCGCCCTTTTCCATGAAAATTTGGCATAAAGTTCGGATGAATTCCAACTTCATGAATACCATTGTCTAGATCAGAAAGAATTTTACTCTCATGAGTTGCAAAAAAAGTAGCCGAAATCCCAGCTTTTTCCAAAGGAATTAAACATTCCTCAATAACAGGATCCAAAGCCCAATCAATATCGAAACTAACAGAAATCATCACTAAACCCAAAGACAGCTACTGAAAACATAATTGTACCTTCATAGCATATCACTCTCTTCATTTTTTTTATCAAGCCTAAACAACCGAACCCCTAGCTTCTCTTCATGATACTCAAAAAATGCAGGGTATAAATCTGGATCAGACGCTCGAATTTTATCTATGAGGCTCAGCAAAGATTGAGAAGGATCAATTCTAGAGTGATTGGGGATGCGATTTGGGTATTGAATCGCATCATTACGAGGCTGATCCAAAAAATTGAGGCACTGATTCTTATACATATTAAGTGCCTCAATAACTACATTCGGTTCGAATTCAAGAGTTTTTCTAAAAAGGCTCCTCCCTGTATCAAAAGGTGAAATAGAAAATTTCTTTTGCAAAAGAACGGGGCCTGTGTCGATATCAGCGTCTACTTGATGAACGGTGACTCCACTATATTTTTCATCGTTTTCTATAATCCAATTTAGAGTTCTTGCACCAGAGTAATGTGGCAAAAGAGTACCATGAACGTTTAAAATCAGAGAAAAATGGTCTATAAAATCTTGAGGAAAAAGGTATTTGAACCCCAAAGACAGACAAAGTACATCGGGGTCTAGCTTAGAAAAAACTGACGCCAAATCCCTCTTGTTTAAAACTTCTATAGGAATCCCATGCTTCTTTGCGATTTCAATCGTTGGAATTATTTTAGGAGATTTTTCAGGAGAACTAATAAATATCTTCTCTACAGAAATTCTCTCTTTAATAATTCTGTCGAAAACCCTCTCTCGGGGGCCACTAGAAAAATAATAGAGTTTCAACAGCAAAATCCTTCTCAAAAGCGCAACATCACCTCGCAAAAAGGCGAAAATTAGAAGTCGGGGAGATGAACCCGTATGGAAGAGCCGCTTAATAGATCATTAAGCTTTTCTTCAATTAATGGAATATAACAAGGATTTGCGGAGATTACGATCTCACTCACATCACTGTTTTCTCTGAGGGTCTTGGGGTCTAAGACGACAATCCCTTCCTTTTTTGTTCCCCATATAGAAGAATTGTCATCAAGCATACAGTCGATGAGATCAAAACCCATTTTTGTATACTGTGTTCCAATTAACCCGAAGGACCCTGTTCCATAAAGGGCTACCTTCTTATTCTTACTCAATGCAGCTTCAGCAGCCTTCTGATAGCTTTCGAAAAAGGCTTTCACTTCCCGAAGTGATTTTGTTGCTAAATCAGACGCAGCACTAACATCAGGGGTAATATCCAGAAACTCCTTAGGGGCAACAGGTTTCAGTAAGTACCACATAGGAACTCTTTGCTCTGAAACTTTTTCGTGTACAATTTCAAATCCTGCTATTTCAAAAGCAACCTTTGCTGTCTGTGGTGTAAAACGGCTTAAGTGGTCATAAGTAAACAAATCTGCAGGGTTATTTTCAAAATTGGGAACACCTATATAAACAAGCCCATCTTCAGGAACAGAAAGGCGAATGTTTTTCAAAAAAGAAACTGGATCTGGAACATGCTCTAAAACGCCATTTGCTGTGACCAAATCAAATTTTTTACCAATAAAATCAGACTCTTCAAAAACACCTTCAAAAACATCTATATTGGGCAAAATACTTTTAAAAAATTTGTGCGCATTTCGGCTGGGTTCCACACCGTTAAGAGAAGCGTCAGGGTAAATTTTTTCAAATTTATTAAGCATCGCTCCTTTTCCACAACCAATATACCCGTCATAAATGAAGTTGCCTTACTTTCTTAAAAGTCCGTATAACCATATAAAAACAAAGAATAATGATTGATTTTTTGTCATGTTTTGTGTATGAATTAGGTATGATTATTAAACTTTAAAATACAGAAAAAGAACAGCTGGAGATCCAGCATAAAAAAGAGAGAGATAGCCGCGTATCCGATCGGATCAAGGCGGTTTTGCTTAACGCTGAAAGCTGGACTCA
>JAAESS010000396.1 GCA_024229195.1 Flavobacteriales bacterium
AAATTTTTGGAGATAACTTCCATTCTGAATTTTTGACAAAAGTACAATTAATCTTTTTGTGTGAATGAATAAAAAAATGCATTGAATCATTCATAACAAATTGAAATATACCTTACTTTTTTTTCGAATAATATGGGTTTATTTTAACAATACTGTGGTAAAAAACGTTTAACTTTGCCAACTGAATTTTGTTATTTTAACATAATTAAAAGAATACATATGCAAGGGATTAAATTTGTTACTAGAGATAAAACGAACTTCGTCAAAACACTCAACAAAAGAGTTAATAACTACTTCAAAGAGAACAACATACAGAAAACAGGGAATTGGAAATTATATACAAAAGCAGCGATCATGTTTGCTGTTTTTTTAACACCATTGGTAATCTTATTAACGGTTTCTCTTCCTTTATGGGCCATGATTTTAATGACCATCATCATTGGGATCGGTATGGCAGGTGTTGGAATGAATGTAATGCACGATGCGAACCACGAATCTTTTTCAAGTAAAAAATGGGTGAATCGCCTGATGGGAAGCAGTATCTATATTCTCGCCGGAAATGTTTACAACTGGAAAGTACAGCACAATGTACTTCACCATACATATACGAACATTCAAGGCTTGGATGAGGACATTGATGCAGGAAGAATCATTCGATTTTCAAAACACTCAAAATGGCTTCAGATCCATAAATTTCAAAAATATTATTCAATTTTCTTATATGGTTTATTAACGATAAACTGGGCAATTACAACGGATATCAAACAAATGAATAATTATTTGAAGCGTAAATTGTCTTATGGAAAATTTCCAAATCCGGCGAAAGAGTGGTCAGTGTTAGTGATCACAAAAATTTTATATTATTCGATTTGGTTGGCATTGCCAATTTTGATAATGGATATAACTTGGTGGCAAGTACTGATCGGTTTTTTCATCATGCATTATACAGCCGGAATGATACTAAGTGTGGTTTTCCAACTGGCGCATGTGATGCCTAATACGGAGATGCCAAAGCCAAATGAAGAAGGAATGATGCAGCATACTTGGGCAATTCACCAGCTGTATACAACTTCAAATTTTGCCATAAACAATAAAGTTGTGAATTTCTTTACCGGAGGATTGAACCATCAGGTTGAACATCATATTTTTCCTCATATTTCACACATCCATTACAAAAAGTTGTCAGAGATAGTCAAGAATACAACTAAGGAATTCAATCTACCTTATAATGAATACAAAACGATGATCGGTGCCTTTATTGATCACTTCAAACAACTAGATAAATTGGGCAAGCACCCTGAATTTGCTTAACTATTAAATTTTAGAATTTTACAATGTTACATCCATTATCAAACCGAATTAAAAGCTTACCTATTTCACAAACTTTGGCAATGGCGGCCAAAGCGCGAGAATTAAAAGGGCAAGGAAAAGATATCATTAGCTTAAGTCTGGGAGAACCCGATTTCAACACGCCTGAATTCATTAAAGAAGCGGCAATTCAAGCGATCAACGACAACTACAACTCATACAGCCCGGTAAATGGATATGCAGATCTCAGAGAGGCAATTTGCAGGAAATTTAAAAGAGATAATAATTTAAATTACAACATCAATCAAGTGGTTGTTTCCACAGGAGCGAAACAGTCAATAGCTAATGTAGCGATGGTATTGCTAAACCCCGGTGATGAAGTCTTGCTTCCTGCTCCTTATTGGGTAAGTTATTCGGCGATCAGTATTTTGGCAGAAGCCACTTATGTTGAAATTCCATCAACTATCGATACAGACTTTAAGATCACACCGGAACAACTGGAGGCGGCGATCACACCGAAAACAAAGATGATTTTCTTTAATTCTCCGAACAACCCGAGTGGTACGGTTTATACAGAAGCCGAATACAGAGCACTAGCCAAAGTTTTAGAGAAACATCCGCAAATCTATATACTTTCAGATGAGATCTACGAGCATATCAATTATGGTACGCCTAATTTTAGTTTTGCATCTATCGAAAGCATGTATGATCGCACGATTACTGTTAATGGAGTTGCAAAGGCTTTTGCCATGACAGGGTGGAGAATCGGATATATCGGTGCTCCTGAATGGATCGCTAAAGCGTGTAATAAAATGCAAGGGCAAATCACCTCAGGTGCTAATTGTATTGCTCAAAGAGCTACAATTACGGCTTTGGATGAACCGGTTTCTCGCATTCAGTATATGGTGGATGAATTCAAGATCAGAAGAGATCTTATTACCGGATTATTAAGTGAGATAAAAGGAATCAAAACCAATATCGCTCAGGGTGCTTTTTATGTCTTCCCTGATGTGTCTTATTATTTTGGAAAGACCATCGACGGTGTAAAGGTTGAAAATGCTTCTGATTTTGCTATGCTGGTATTAGAAAAAGCAAATGTGGCAACGGTTACAGGCGATGCTTTTGGAGCACCAAACTGCATCCGAATAAGCTATGCAGCATCTCAACCCGAGCTAAAAGAGGCCGTAAAGAGAATTGCAGAACTATTATCTTAAGGCGATTCAAAAGATGATTTTC
Organism: Flavobacteriales bacterium; assembly: GCA_024229195.1. Lineage (GTDB taxonomy): Bacteria > Bacteroidota > Bacteroidia > Flavobacteriales > Flavobacteriaceae > Lutimonas. Next base: position 2,545 of record JAAESS010000396.1, read on the forward strand.
AAATGTAGTTTTCCTACGAGATGGGCAGACTTTGATCCAAATAATCATATGCGTCACAGTGCTTATAATGATTATGCGGCTGAAGCACGAGTGCGACTTTTCAAAAAATTTGGGCTCACTATGCAAGAGTTCGAAAGACTCAAAATTGGTCCTATTTTATTTCAGGAAAACACAAAATTTTTCAAAGAAATCACCATGGGTGATGACATAAGCGTAGAAGTGTTGTTACTCGGTGTGTCTGAGAAAGGTGAGCGGTTTAAATTTAGGCATCATATTTATAGGGGAGATGGAAAACTAGCTGCAGAGATAGAAATATTAGGCGCATGGCTAGATTTGAATAAAAGAAAACTAACTGTTCCTCCTCGAATAATTATAGAATTAGCCGAGCAATTGAACCGAACCAAAGATTTTGAAATCATTCCTGTGAGCAAAAAATAAATTTAAAAATTTATATGGCTTACTAAATGAAAAGATCAGAAGTGATCATTGAATTACTTTTTTAAGGTCAGATTCTGAGCATCATAAAAAAGTGCCGCCGCACCCAAAATTGCTATTCCCGATTGTTGAGACTGCATTATTTTTAAGTCTTTCAAGCTATGCTTATAACGAAAGAAGTTTATTCTATTAAACATCATTTTTTCAAAATACGGAAACGCTTTTGAAATTTTACCTCCTAGAACTATCATCTCCGGATCTAAGGTGTACAATATTGTTTTTGAATTTTCCGGATTCATATAGGCCGGAATATTAGGCTGGTAACCCAACTTCTTTGCTGCCGCCCAAACTTTCTCTTTTGTTGATTGACTTATTTTAGGATGGTTGTTTAAAGCTCTTGATACAGTTGATGCAGAGATATCTATCGAATCTGCAATATCCTTGACAGTTACATTTACTTTTTTCTTCTTGTCTTTTTTCAAGTTGATTTTTTTATTTAGCTCAATGAGTTGATGAAATACAACTGAAACTAATCACTTAAACAATAATCAGATTTCTTAATAAAATAATGAATATCCACAACATTAGAAATTATCCAAACTGTAAAAGGCTCCTTTGTTCTCTTTTCTGCTCATTGACTGTTGAACAATGAGATAAGCTACTGCATTGAGATTCCTCAACTCACATATTTGGGGCGACAATTTTGATTTCTCATAAGCCTTTTCAGTATCTTGAAAAAGATAATTCAAATGATCCTGGGCTTTATCCAACCTTTCATTAGAGCGAACAATAGCGACCAGATCACTCATAATGTTTTGAATTGTTTTTCTGTTATGAGAGATCAAAACATTTTCTTTGGGAACCATTGTCCCTTCTTCATCCCATTCAGGAATCTCAGGAATATCCTCTAAATTTAAATGACTTCTTTCATTAATGATCTCTTCAGCTATCTTATTTCCAAAGACCAGAGCCTCTAATAAAGAATTGGAAGCCAATCTATTTGCACCGTGTAATCCGGTTCTGGAGCACTCTCCACAAGCAAATAAGTTTCCAACAGTAGTATAACCATTAGAGTCAACGTCTATACCTCCCATCAAATAATGGGCAGCAGGAACTACTGGAATATATTGAGATGCGGGATCAATTCCCAAACTCTTACATTTATCATAAATATTTGGGAAATGCTTGACAAACTCCGTCATATTAAGATGAGTACAATCTAAAAAAACATGTGAATCACCTGAAAAGATCAACTCTGTATTGATCGCCCTTGATACGATATCACGTGGGGCCAATTCAGCTCTGTCATCAATTTTTAACATAAAACGATCTCCTGCTTTGTTTCTTAGGTGCGCTCCAAAACCTCTTACCGCTTCAGAAATAAGAAAAGACGGACTTTCACCCGGTTGATAAAGTGAAGTTGGATGGAACTGTACAAATTCCATATCAACAATCCTTGCTTTTGCCCTATATGCCATAGCGATTCCATCTCCTGTAGCAATTACAGGATTTGTAGTTGCTGCATACACCTGGCCAACTCCTCCGGTGGCAAGAATAATTGAAGTGGCCAGATAGGTGTCAATTTTATTGGTTTTCTGATTTAAAATATATGCCCCATAACAGGATAAATCTTTTTCATTTTTCTTTTTCGACAAATGGTGATCTGTGATCAAATCAATAGCAAAATGATAGGGAAGCAATTCGATATTTGATAAATTATCTACTTGCTCTAAAAGGGTTTTCTCCAATTCATAACCAGTTACATCCTTATAGTGAAGGATTCTGTTTGCTGAATGTCCACCTTCTTTACCCAAATCTATTTCTCCCTTTAAGTTCTGGTCAAAATCAGCACCCCAGTTGATCAATTGCTTCATGCAATCCGGAGCCTCTTCTACAACCATTTTTACTATTTCCGGTTTTGACAAATGATCTCCGGCAATCATGGTATCTTTTATATGATCTTCAAAAGAATCAAGCTTATCCCAGACAGCAGCAATACCTCCCTGGGCATATTTTGTATTCGATTCACTTTCATGGGCTTTGGTTGCAACCAGAATGGTTTTATCTGGTGAAGCCGCTGCTGTTTTGATCGCTATGGAAAGTCCGGCAACGCCTGAACCAAGAACCAGGATATCCGTTTTAAATATGCTCATTTTATTGAGAAGATATATCTAACATTCTTTGGATTGGAATCAGTGCTTTTTTCTGAATAGCCTCTGACACATGAATTTCAGGTAGCTCATACTTCATACACAAAAATAATTTTTTCATATTATTCATCTTCATATACGGGCATTCACTGCAGGCACAGGTATTGTCTTCATGAGCGGGCGCTGGATACAGGGTTTTATTGGGAACCTCTTTTTGCATTTCATGGAGGATTCCTGCCTCTGTAGCTACAATAAACTCCTTAGCTGGATCTGTTTTGGCATAATTGATCAGACCCGAAGTAGACCCAATATAAGCCGCAGTTTTCAAAATATGTGCTTCAGATTCAGGATGCGCAATAATTTTAGCATTCGGATGCGCCTGATGTGTGTGTAATAATTTATCTATGGAAAAGGCCTCATGAACAATACATGCCCCTTCCCACAACAACATATTCCGACCTGTTACTTTATTGATATATGCTCCCAGATTCTTGTCAGGTGCAAAAATAATCGGTTGATCAAGCGGAACAGAATCGATTATCTTTTTGGCATTAGAAGAAGTACAACAAATATCACTTATCGCTTTGACGTCTGCTGATGTATTCACATAAGTAACTACAATATGATCCGGATGTTTATCTTTAAAGGCCTGTAGGTCTTTAGCTTCACAAGCCTCAGACAAAGAACATCCGGCATTTAAATCAGGTAAAACTACCTTTTTGTCCGGGTTAAGTATTTTAGCAGTTTCTGCCATAAAGTGGACTCCGGCAAAGACAATAAGATCTGCATCAGCCTCTGCAGCTTTGTATGAAAGTTGTAAACTATCTCCCACAAAATCTGCAATATCCTGAATTGCCGGCTCCTGATAATAATGTGCCAATATTATCGCATTTTTTTCCTTCTTTAGCTTTTTTATTTCAGCAGCATAATCAATTTTATCAGATACTGACACATCCAAAAACCCATTTTCTTTCAATTTTTTTTCAGCTTGTTGCAATTCCATATTCCAAGTCTTTATCAAAACAAAATTACTACTTTTTAAATAAAATGATAAGTTCTTATCAAACTAAGAAACTATTCAAAAATACATATCAAAAAAAGTAGAGAATGAATAAATTTAGAGATGAAAACTTGCAGAGAAGTACTTGATTTTATGACTGTTCCATCTGTTAACTTTGTCGCTTTCGTAATATTTCACTATCTTTATTTGAGAACAAATTGCTATTTAGAGGATATATATGACAGTAAAATAAAATCAATTTAGCTTAAAACCTCTGAAACCGAATCGAATGACCCCCCCTGCTAAGATTTTGATTGTAGAAGATGAAATGATCATTGGCGCAAATATTTCCCTACAACTTTCTAAACTTGGTTATGAGGTAACCGGTATTGTATCGAGAGGGGAAGAAGCACTGGAACATGTAAAACAAAATCGCCCGGATATTGTTTTGATGGATATCCAATTAAAGGGAGAAATGGATGGTATTGATACCGTAAAAAAGATTCATCAAAATACAGATTTACCAGTGATCTATTTAACTGCCAATGCAGACGATGAAAATTTTGACAGGGCTAAATCCACTAATCCATATGCTTTTATTTCAAAACCATTTAAAAAACTGGATTTACAACATGCCATTCAACTGACAATGGGGCGACTTGCGAAAAACGAATCAAATGGCAGCGAAGAAGCACCATATGCATCTCCATTTGTTCAAAGTGACAGTATTTATATTAGAAGAAATGAACGAATGATCAAGATACTGATCAGTGATATCTATTACTTTGAAGCAGATCGTAATTATTGTAAAATCTTTTCGAAGAGCAAAGAATGTTTATTGGTAATGACCTTAAAAGAAATCAATGAGAAGTTACCTCCTGAGCACTTTCTGAGAATCCACAGGTCATTTATAATCAACTTATCACATGTAGATGAGGTAGCAGGAACTCATGTTGTCATTCATAAAAAAGCGATACCTTTGAGTAAAACCTTGAGAGCAGAATTGATGAACAGGTTGCAAACCTTTTAGTCCAATTCAAATTTCATTCTTATTCTGGTTCCATTGCCATTTATGGTCATAATAGATCCATCCAATTGCTGTATTAGCAAATCGATTAATTGGGTACCAAATCCTGAACCTTTACTATCTTTCTTCTCACTTTCTTCGATACCTATACCGTTATCTGCAACTTCAAGTAGTATTCTTTCCTCTGAAATATGCTTACAAGTAACATTAATATTACCTTTTCTATGATTTGGAAAAGCATGCTTAAATGAATTGGTTAGTAATTCATTTACAATAAGACCTACTGGAATAGCAGAATCAACATCCAGCTCCATATCCTCCAAATCATAACCAAATTCAATTCTCCCTTCTTCCCCAAAGGAATCTAGAATATGTTTACAAAGATCAATAAGATATTCTTTCATACTTATTGAAGAGAGGTTCTTTCCTTGATATAATTTTTGATGGATCATACTCATCGAATATACACGGTTTCGACTCTCCTCAATTGCAGAAACAATATTAGGATCCTGTATTTTATCCGCCTGAAGATCCAGTAAACTGGATACAATTCCTAAATTATTTTTTACGCGATGGTGTATCTCCTTTAAAAGAAACTCTTTTTCTTCATTCTGATTTTCAAGAAGCATATTCTTCTTTTTATTATTCTGAAAGGTCACATATAATACGAGTAACAAAACAAGCAATAAACCTGAAATAATTGATATTAGTGTCTGAGTCGAGTTTTGTCTATTAATTTTTTCCCGCATTCCCTGTATCATTTTTTCTTTTTCGTCCAGCGTATTTTCAGTTTGCAAAAGTCCCATTCTTTGTTTCGAGTTCTCTAAAAAAACCTTCTTTTTGAGCGAATCCGAAATTGCCATTGCTTCCATGGCATCTTTGTATTTCCGACTCTTAGCATAAGCCTTTCCCAATCTTTCATACACTTGACTCAAATAAAAGTTATCGCCAAAATCAGCTGTTGCAGCATCAAGCGAGAGGTTTAATATATCAATAGCCTCCTTGTTCTTTCCTTGAAATAATTTTAACCTTCCTATGGCCAGATAGGAGCGCATCAGTAAAAAGTCATTATCAATTAAATTTGCATACTTGATCGCATTATCTCCAACAATTTCTGCAGATTCATATTCATTCAACTCTGTATATAAATCAATCATTGATATATATATGTCACTCAGATTATTATAAAAACCGTATTGTTCACCCATTGAGATAGCCCTCTCAAAATAGGTCAATGCATCAAGTGGTCTATTCAAATTCAAGAGATTATTTCCTACAACATATAATGTAAAATCGTAATCCATGTCATTCAAATTACGTTTTTCAAAATATTCTATTGATTTCAGACCCAATTCAAGTCCTTTCTTATAATCGGAAGACTTCCAATACAGGTTACTTAAATCACTATATGACATCGCAATTGCTTTATCATCATTCAAGGCTATCCCAAGATTTTGAACTTTGAAGGCAAAATCAGCAGCCGTAACGATATCCCCAGTTCTCTCATAAACATAACCCAGCTGGGTATACAAAAGAGGTAAATCTTGTTGTGTAACTTTTGATTTTGCATCTTCAAGAACTACCAGAGCAGTGTCTAACTTTTCCATTCTAAGCAAGACGGCGCCTTCAGTGATCTGAAACCTTCCTTCCCAAAGCGTATTCTTTTTTTCACGACTTAACTTTAATCCAACTCTTGTCAATTCCAAAGACCGTCTAAGGTCTCTTGTATGCATATAATATGCAAGGTCATTTAGTGCAGCAAATTTCAGACTGTCAGAACGAATTTTAGAATAATTATTCTCTAACTCCTCCAAATAACTTGTATCAAACTTATCCGTTTCGTTAAAAACTCTGGTATACGGGATCTTCTTTTCAGGGTTAATGAGTTTCTGAGCCCTTAGCTGCTTAAAACTCAACATACAGAGAATAAGTAAAAATGAAAAAAAAAAGGTTTGCTTACTCATGATGAAACGGTTAAAATCTATCGACATATAAAGGTCGAATAAATTGAAATCAGCATAAAAAATTCAGCGAAACAAAGTTGAGCAACTCAAAAATTTACTGATTATTCGTAGAAAGTTACAAATTAAAACACAAAACTACTTGATAAATAAAAATAGCTCTTCGGATAAGAAAATGATTCCTCTGTCCTATATGATTTGTTTTAAAGCATTGAATAGAGCTAACTTAGAACATGTAAAGACCATCTTATCAAAATGTAAATCACTAAAATGGTAAAGTCCTATTCCATCATATTATTCTTTTTGCTGTTGGGAGCTTGTAGTCCTTTAGATGAAGAAACAAAGAAACAAGAAAGGAATAAGCAAAACGCAGAGGCTTATATTGATACAATTTGGAACAAAAAAGAATTGAAAAACTTGAAAGATTACTTTTCAAGCACATTTATAAGGACAGTAAATAACATTGATGTAGCAAATGATTATGCTGAATTGAATGCAAACTTAAATGTCCTTTTCAAGTCTTTTCCTGATCTTCATATGTACATCGAAAACATATTAGCTACAAAGAATAAGGTTTTTTTGCATTGGTCGATAACCGGAACAAATACAGGAGAATTTAATGATCGGCCTCGAACAGGGAAAAAAATAGAAATTTCAGGAATCACAAGTATTGATTTTGATGAAGAGGGAATGATGGTCTATGAAAATAGTTACTTCAATGAATTATTTCTTATGCAGCAACTGGGTTATAAACTTATCATCCCAAAAGACAACGAACTAGAATCAAATATTAACCAAAACTAAATAAACATGAAACGATTAAAAATTTCCCTCCTTACAATTTCTTTGGCACTTATGCCAATAATTTCATTTGCTCAGGACACAAAAGACATCCAGGTTTATTGGATTCACGAAGACAGAGTTAAACCAAATATGACTGATGAATACGAACAAATTTCCAAAGACTTGGTCGCGGCTTGTAAAGAACATAATGTACAAGAAACTAGTTGGCTTACGATGTCTTTAAATGACAACTCATACTTGTCTATTACCCCAATAGAAAATTTTGCTGAAATGGATAAAGACGGTTTCGCAACACTCTCTGAAAAAATGGGTAAAGAAAAAATGAAGGAGTTATTCCAAAGATTTAATCCAACTTATGATGAACATGGTGATTATATGGTCTATTTGCATAAAAATCTATCGTATATGCCAGGAGGTATTTCTCAGACCATCGAGGGTCAGAATTACAGAACTCTATACTACAACTATGTAACTCCAGAGAATGATGCGAATTATATAGCCGTTTTGAAAAAAATGAAAGCAGCCTTTGAAAAGAACAATTCGAAAATGCATTACAGAGTATATAAAACCGGTTTTGGAGTGATGGGATCTTATTATATGATTGCCGTTGCTGCTGAAAATAATCTTGCTAATGCTCAGATAGGTGAAGAAAACTATAACCTTATGAAGGATGACTTCGATCCTTTACTTAAGGAAATGAGCCAATATACTTGGAAAATGGATGAAAAGCGAGGATGGATGCGTGAAGATCTGGGATATATCCCTGCCAATTAGTCAATAGATATGAATCATCAAAATTTATGTAAATAAATATTTGTTTTGAAATTCTCAATGCATCAAGCATAGTTCTTGATTTTACAAAATTGACAAGCATACGTAT
>JAAESS010000397.1 GCA_024229195.1 Flavobacteriales bacterium
ATCGGCGGTGAAATATAGGCTTGAACGTTCTGCAGGTATTCGTATAAACCATCGGACAGTCTGGAGATAATTGGAATCCATAAAAGACCCAGTCCGACCACAAAAAAGGTGGCAATTCGACCTGTTTTTACCAATTCTTTTTCGGGTTTATCAGGTTTGATTTTTTTATAGATATCCAGCGTAAACAAAGTAGAACATGAATTAAACACTGAAGCCAGAGAACTCATCAGGGCTGCAAGAAGTCCGGCAGCTACTAATCCCCTCAATCCGGATGGCAATATATTACTCATCAATACCGGAAAAGCCTCGTCAGGACTATTCCAATCTAATTTACCCTGCATTTTTAAGCCTAAGGCAACTACCCCGGGAATCAGAAACAAAAATACCGGCATCAATTTCAATAAAGCCCCAAAAATACTACCTCTTCTTCCTTCTTTTATATTCTTTGCTGAAAGCACTCGTTGCACGATCACCTGATCAGTACACCAATACCATATCCCTACCACCGTACTTGTTATAAACAGTGGTAACCATGGATAATCCGGATCTGAATTAGGGCGCCACATATTAAAATAATCAGGACCTACCGTAGCTTTTAGTTCTGACCATCCTCCCACAGCATCAAGGCCCATATAGGTGAGAATACCTGCTCCTAAAACCAAAATGATAGCCTGAATTGTTTCTGTATACAAGACAGCACGCATCCCTCCTAAGACAGTATAAATTCCCGTCAAGACAACTGTTGCAACTGCTCCTATCCAAAATGGAATCCCCAATAAGGCAGAAACAACAATTCCACCGGCATAAATAGTCACAGAAACTTTGGTTAAAATATAGGCTACCAATGATACAATCGACAAGACCCATCTCGATCTTTCGTCAAACCTTTTTTCTAAAAATTCGGGCATTGTAAAGACCCCACTTCTGGCATAAAACGGTAAAAATACCCAGCCGAGCATCAAAACGATCCAGGCATGCATTTCATAAATCAACAAGGGCATCTTATCTCCGGCTCCATTTCCCGCTAATCCAACCACGTGTTCAGATCCGATATTTGAGGCAAATATAGAAGCTCCCACCATAAACCAGCCTATGTTTCGGCCCGCTAAAAAGTAGTCTTCCGTATCCTTTTGTTTTTGTAAAATGACCCACCAGGCAACGCCAAGAAGCACAATAAAATAGATAATGATCACAATCCAATCTAGCGAGTCCAGTGCTTTCATATTGATTTTTTGGTTTTATACGTTTACAAATCTGCCTCCGGCAATTATATATACTGATTGATCATGTTCTCAAACAGTTCCTGCTTTCCGCTTTTCAAGGATAATTCTCCATTTTCCTGTGCAAGGTTATATAAGTCTTTCATAGATAGTTTCCCTTCCTCAAAAGCCTGTCCTTTGCCTGTATCAAAAGACGCATAACGCTCTTTTCTTAAGGCCTCATATGAAGAAGAACTCATAATTTTGTCTGCGATTATAAGGGCTCTTGCAAAAGTGTCTGCACCTCCGATATGGGCATAGAAAATATCCTCTAAGTCTGTTGAATTTCTTCTGATTTTAGCATCAAAATTGATTCCACCTCCTTGCAATCCTCCTGCTTTTAAAAATACAAGCATAGCTTCGGTTGTCTCCTGAATATTATTAGGAAACTGATCCGTATCCCATCCATTTTGATAGTCTCCTCTGTTGGCATCTAAACTGCCCAACATCCCTGCATTAAATGCCGTGTCCATCTCATGTTGAAAAGTATGTTGCGCCAAGGTAGCATGGTTGACCTCAATATTGAGTTTAAAATCATTGTCCAAGCCTTGTTCTCTTAAAAATCCAATGGCTGTTGCCGCATCAAAATCGTATTGATGTTTCATTGGCTCCATTGGTTTGGGTTCAATAAAAAAGTTGCCTTTAAAACCTTGCTCACGGGCATAGTCTCGGGCCATCCTTAAAAACTGTCCCATATGATCTAATTCACGCTTCATATCAGTATTTAATAATGACATATATCCTTCTCTACCACCCCAGAACACATAGTTTTCACCTCCTAATTTGATCGTGGCATCCAAGGCTAATTTGATCTGCCCTCCTGCTCTTGCAAGTACATCAAAATCCGGATTTGTAGCTGCTCCGTTCATAAATCTCGGATGAGAAAAACAAT
>JAAESS010000398.1 GCA_024229195.1 Flavobacteriales bacterium
AAAAGCTAATGTAAAAACTTTTACAACATGAGCCCGAAGGTTTATGTTGATTTTAAAAAATTAAATATGATTTCAAATAATTTTTTTAGAGCGCTGGCAGAATTCTTTACGGAGGTTTTGTTTAGTCCATACAACGCAATCAGGTCTATTGATGGCTGGTGGGCTTCGAATATTTTTAATAGTATTTTATTCATTATTACCGCTGGTTTATTTATTTACTGGCTTGGGCAACTACAGAAATTCAGTAAAACTGATACTGAATAATTAATTTTCAAAATTAAATTTCCTTTGGGAAGCAAGAACAAATTAAAAAGATTCAAGGAAAATGAATCCTTTGAAAATGTGATTCAACCGAGTCGCGAAGATGTTCTTAATGGCTTCTCACTAAAAGGAAAATGGCATTCCTTTTTTAAAAATAACAACCCTATCGTATTAGAATTGGGCTGTGGTAAAGGAGAGTATTCTGTGGCTCTATCAGAAAAATATCCTGAAAAAAATTTTATTGGTGTCGACATTAAAGGAGCGCGCTTCTGGAGGGGTGCAAAAACCGCTTTGGAAAATGACTTTCAAAATGTAGCTTTTTTGCGCACCCAAATTGAACTTATTGACCATTGTTTCGAAAAAAATGAAGTCTCGGAGATATGGATCACTTTTCCAGATCCTCAAATAAAGTACAAACGGACGAAACACCGTTTGATCACCAAAGCATTTTTGGAGAAATATCAATCTGTTTTAGCTGCAGATGGTTTAGTACATTTAAAAACCGATAGTGAATTTCTTCATGGTTATCTTCTTGGCCTATTACATGAAGGGGCGCATGAAGTTCTCTTTGCCCATCACGATATTTACAACAGTAGCAGCCCTCCTACGGAGGCCACAGCAATTCAAACTTTTTATGAAAATCAATATTTGAAGTTTGATAAAGCAATTACTTATGTTAAATTTAGAACTAAATATTAATTCTCATTTGTTGATGTGTTCCTGTAAATTTTTCAAACCTTAGCTTGATATGAAAGAGGAAGGGTTTTTTAAAAAAGTGTATGATATAACAAAACTGATTCCGTTTGGCAGGGTAACTTCATACGGGGCTATCGCAAAATATTTGGGGACAGCACGATCTGCAAGAATGGTGGGGTGGGCTTTAAATGCCTCACATCTAGATGATTCCATTCCCGCACACCGTGTGGTGAACAGAAATGGGCTTTTAAGCGGAAAACATCATTTTAAAGGTTCAAATTTGATGCAGCAACTATTGGAAAATGAAAATATTAAGGTTGAAAATAACCATATAGCTAACTTTGAAAAGTTGTTTTGGGATCCAAATATTGACTTATCATCGCAATAAAACTTAAAATTTTGAGTTTTTTGTTTTGAAAAAGAAGGATTACGCGTTTTCTTTTTTATATTTGCTTTTTATTGAATAAAATTTTGACTAAACCATGAGGAAATATTTACCGAATCTATTTGCAGTATTGCTTTTCTTCTTTTTTATGAACGCTCGTGCTCAGACTAGCTTTAGCCATGAAGTAGGGGGATTTTTTGGTATAGCATCATTTCAAACAGATATGGGGCTGAGTACTGAATTTGCAGCGGCAAATCAAGCCTCAATAGGTTTTGGTCTTGCTTATTATCTGAAGTTTTTTGGAAGCCAATATAACTGGAGAAGCGGTTCTTCCTTTTTTAGTGAACATTTCAAGTTAAAAGTCGAATTTTCTTACATAAATAACTCAAACGTTCCCTTTGAACCGTCTGGTTTAAATAGTAAATTGGATAACATGAAGGCAGCAATAAAGTTGTATAACGGTGGATTAAATTTAGAATATTATATTCTTGCGCTTGAAGATTATTCCAGTTTTTACAGGACTTCCGGTTCTATCAATCCTTTTGTCAGTGTGGGTGTCCATTACAGCTATTCACAACCTGATATTTTAGTTAATGATGTTTCTCTAAAAGGAACAGAAGAGCCTTACACAGACTTAATCGATAAGTGGCAAGAAGGAGCTGTTTTTCTGGAACCAGAAAATATTTTTTCCGCAACTGCAGGTGTTGGTGTCCGTTTTGGATTGGAGAGAATAGACTTTTGTTTAGAAGGTAGATATCAGTATTACTTCTCTGATGTTGTCGAAGGTTTGAATGCTCCGAATGATCCAGCTAACAAAAGCAATGACTCGATGGTGTTCGTAAATGCCGGTGTAATCTATGTTTTTGGCAAATACTAAACCAGTTTTAAGGCTTCTTCCAAGTCTGTTATAAGATCATTTTCATCCTCTATACCAACACTTAGCCTGATCAAAGAATCGATTACCCCAGTTTTTTCTCTTTCCTCTTTTGGAATAGAAGCATGTGTCATACTTGCTGGATGACCACTTAATGATTCGACTCCTCCTAATGATTCAGCCAAGGTAAAAACCTTTAGGTTTTCAAGGACTTTAATAGCATCCTCATATTTGTTGCCCCTTAAAGAAAATGATAACATTCCTCCAAAACCTGACATTTGAGATTTTGCAATGTCATGATTTGGATGATCTTCAAAACCGGGCCAATATACCTTTCCAACTTTTGGATGATTTTTTAAATAGTGAGCAATTGCCCTTCCATTTTCAGAATGACGTTGCATTCGGACATGAAGCGTTTTAATCCCCCTTAAGACTAAAAAACTATCCATCGGACCACATACTGCACCACTCGCGTTTTGAATAAAATAAAGTTTGTCCGCAAGCTCCTTGTCTTTAACAATTAGTGCACCCATCACTACGTCAGAATGTCCACCAAGATACTTAGTCGCTGAATGCATTACCAAATCTGCACCTAAGTCTAGGGGTTTTTGAAGATATGGCGTTGCAAAGGTATTGTCAACTACCAATAACAAATTGTTTTGCTCGGAGATTTCAGCACATTTTTTAAGATCAATAATATTTAGCATTGGATTTGTGGGAGACTCTACCCAAAGTAACTTTGTGTTGTTATTGATCGCTTTTTCAATATTTACGGTATTATCCATTCCAACAAAATGAAACTTAATACCAAACTTCTGAAAAATCGTATTGAATAACCTAAAAGTTCCTCCATAAAGATCATTTGTACAAATCACTTCATCACCAGGTTGCAGTAATTTCATAACAGCATCGATGGCGGCAAGTCCTGAAGCAAAAGCAAGTCCAAAATTACCGTTTTCAATGCTTGCTAAGCCATTTTCAAGAGCAGTTCTTGTCGGATTACCTGTTCGTGAGTACTCATATCCCTTGTGGTCTCCAGGTGATGACTGAGCATAGGTTGATGTTTGATAAATTGGAGGCATTACCGCTCCTGTACTCGGGTCGTGTTGCTGACCCCCATGAATCACTTTTGTATTGAACTTCATAAAATATGTTTTAAACAATTTTCATTAATGAGAGAATAACCCCCAGGTGAATCCCATCGTGAAATGCGCCAAAACTGATCGCATCTTCAATGGATCTTAACTCGATTCCTGTACTTGTCATATAGGGATTGAAATCCTTAAACAGCCCTTTATCATAATCATGCTCTATTTCCTGCGACAAGTCCAATATATGGTTCTTTACATACTGAATGTCAGCGACGTCTGTATCTTCAGTGGCGATGGAACCTTTTCCATACTTACTAACCATGGATTCGTCAATTTTAATTTTCAAGCCTGATAGTTTATAACAGATCAATTGTTGAGTAACCAACAAATGGGCTATATTCCAAAATATAGAGTTATTATAATTTTCAGGTATTTTCAGTAATTCCTCATTTGATCTTTTTTCCATGATCTTTACTAAAGTGCTTCTGGTAAATGAGGCTGTTTTGAATAATTTTTCCATAAATTTAAAAATTGCATAAAAATAAGTAACTTTAAACTTATGAAAGCTTGATTGGGAAAATAAATGAAAAAAATCTATTACTTAAAAACTTGTGACACCTGTAAAAGAATTATGAAATCCCTTCCTCTTGACGGATTTGAATTTCAGGAGATCAAAACACAGCCGATAAGCATTTCTCAATTAGAAGACCTCTATGCCTTATCAGGAAGTTATGAATCTTTGTTTAGTCGAAGAGCAAAAAAGTATAAATCGATGAGCTTAAAAGATCAAATACTAAACGAAACAGATTATAAGCAGTACATTCTAAGTGACTATACTTTTTTAAAAAGACCCGTTATCATTGTTAATGAAAAAATCTTTATTGGAAGTGATAAAAAGAATCTTCAGCAATTAAAAGAATATTTTTTAGTCAATTAATCGGTTCAATATAAACTCATTGAATCATCTAGGCTCATTTATGTTGTTCAGTAAAAAATACAAAATTGCCGCTGGTATCATCCTTAGCATTGCGCTTATAATTCTATTAGGAAGTATTCTAATTTCACGAATTATTTCTCAAAAAGTAATTCAATTATTAGAGGATCAAAATATCGAAAACGTTCATGTTTCGATAGAAAAAACAAAATTTAGCTTATTTGATCGTTCCCTTGTGTTTAATAATATTCACATAAGTCCCAATAAGGCTTCTATGGAGAGTCTGAAAAAAAACAAACTCAAAAAAAACTCCTTGCACAAGGTATCAATTTCACGACTTAAATTAAGAGGTATTCATTTGACCCCTCTTTTACTTTCAAAACAAGTTCGAATTAATAAGTTGATTATTGATGACCCTCTTTATCAGAATTTTACAACTGGTGAAAAGGAAACTTCAGAAACAGAAGAAAAAGGATTTGAAATAGACTCAATTCATATAAAAGATATCAAGGGTTTTCAGCTGGATATCATAAAAGTAACTAAGCTAAAAGTACAAGTGATTGATGTAATTCGAAATCATGTGTCATTCGAGAATAAGCCCCTTAGTTTTGAGGTTTCAGGTTTTAAACTTGAAGAAACAACGCCAAATTATTTCCAACTTTTACCTGTTGCGGATGTCTTTAAAGTAACTCGAATAAAAGTTGAATTCCCAAAACTAAAATATAATTTTTCGATTGATGCGCTCAAATATCATTTCGGAGACGACTATTTACAGATCTCAAATCTTAAATACCATCCAACGATCAATAAATTGACCTTGGCAAACTCCTATACCTTCAACACTGAGATCTATGACCTCAAGATCAAGGATGTAAAACTATTTAAATTAGATTTTGAAAAAATAATTGAAAGCAAAGGGCTCTTTATCGATAGTGTCCAATTAGAGGAGTTCGATTTGAAGATTTATAAAGATAAAAGAAAGCCATTTGATCTCAATAAGAGACCCAACCTTCCTCATCAGAAGCTTAAGACTATGAAAATGCCTTTATTGGTCCATAAGGTTTCTTTCTTGAAAAGTGACCTTGTTTATGAAGAAAAACTTGAGCATAAGAATGTTCTAATGAAAGTAACCATGGAAGATTTCAAAGCAAATATCTTTAATATTACTTCAATCAAAAAGTATCGTGAGGTTCCACTGAAATTTGATATGAACACCAAATTTATGGGTAAAGCCAATTTGAATATTGACATGTTGCTTCCATTAGCCGATGGCCAGAATACTTTTTTCTTTAGTGGCTATTTAGGTCCTTCGAAAATGAAATTTTATAATTCAGCTGTTATTCCAGCCATGGGGTTAAAAATCTTGAAAGGAAAAATAAATGGTATTTCTTTTCAAGGATCCGCTAATAACTATAACTCTCAAGGAAAGATGACCATGTTGTATCAAGATCTAAAAGCTAATGTTTTTAAGAAAAAGAATTCAGATAAAAACGAAATACTGAGTTGGTCAGTTAATCATCTGCTCTATAAATCAAATCCAGGAAATAATGGGGAAGTAAGAGAAGCAACAATGAAATTTGAGCGCGTCCTGTACAAAGGAATTGGAAACTTTTTTTGGAAGACCCTGCAAAATGGTATTGTCAATACGATAGCGCCTTTTGGAATGACTACAGAAAAAGCAGCTGCAAAGAAAAAAAGGAAGCTAAAAAGAAAAGAGCGTAAGAAAAAGAGAGGAAATTAATTACAAAAATTTTCGTTCGATAAGACTGATAAATCTCTCTTCAAGCTCCTCTTTACCTTTCCAATTATAATTTGGTTTTACCTGATATTGAAAGTAATTGAGTGCTTCATCCTTGGTGTTGTATTCATTAAGTTTTGACAAGACTTTATTAAAATCTGATTGGCTAAAGCTGAATAATTTATTTACAAAAGCAATCCTGTCATTTAACCCAACCTGTATACTGCTTCCTACAAGTTTATCATTCAAGGAAAGTTGTCTTGGTTCTTCTTTTTTGATCTGAAAAAGTTTCTCCGTTTCATCTAAAGAGATGGTGTCTTTAAACTCTGCTTTTTGACTCATATCTTCTTTTATTCCGTCAAATGTGGGCACAAATAGATCATTAAGACTCAAAACTTGTTCTTCTTCAATATTTTCTATAGCTGCATCTTTTTCAAGATCAGCGTCATCTTCTTCAATATGTTCTGGAATTTTAGAAAGTTCTTGTGATTGTGCTTCTTCTATTTTTTTAGCTGCCTGAGCCTGGCTTTGCTCTTCCTGTTGAAGATTATGTTGAAGAATTAAAAGTTTCTCGTATAGGTCTCGTGCCTGACTGAGGCTGGACTCAATATTATTTGATTGATCCTCCTTTAAAATATTCTCAGCCAGAACCTTAAGTTCTTCAATCAAATTATTCAACATTCCTTTAATTTTTGGCAGCTAGTATACCTTGTTGAGAAAGATACAAAATTAACGTTTTCAAAAGAAAATACTACTAAAGAATTTCATTACTTTTGTTCTAACTTACAAGCATTATTTTGTGTTTGTCAACCCGAAGAGATCTCTAATGTTTTTAGAAAACACTGTCAATCATACGGAAAAATTTGGATGGATCGAAGTGATCTGTGGTTCTATGTTCTCAGGAAAGACTGAAGAGTTGATTCGAAGATTAAAAAGAGCTCAGTTTGCCAAACAGAGTGTGGAGATTTTCAAACCTACCGTTGATAATAGATATGCTGATGAGTTGGTTGTATCGCATGATGAGAATGAAATACGCTGTACGCCTGTTCCATCTTCTGCAAATATTCGACTTTTAGCCAATGATATAGATGTTGTTGGAATAGATGAGGCTCAATTCTTCGATGATGAAATCGTTCATGTTTGTAATGATCTTGCCAACCGAGGGATACGCGTCATTGTTGCAGGTCTGGATATGGATTTCAAAGGCAATCCTTTTGGCCCTATGCCCGCACTTATGGCCACTGCAGAATATGTTACCAAAGTTCATGCTGTCTGCACAAAAACAGGTAATCTCGCTCACTTTAGTCATAGAACCATTGCTGACGATCGACTGGTCGTTCTTGGAGAAGTTCATGAATACGAACCCTTAAGCAGAGCTGCATTTTATAGGGAAAGACTCAAAGAGCAGGAAGCGAAGAAGGAAATATCTAAAGAATCCAATGAATAATAATCCGACGGTTCTGGAGATAAAATTGTCTTCCATCGAACACAATCTAAATTTTTTCCGATCAAAACTTCAAAACAAGACAAAAATACTTGCTGTTGTAAAAGCTTCAGGTTATGGATCAGATGAAGTTGTTGTGGCTCATCTTCTAGAGAAGCAAAATATTGATTATTTCGCTGTTGCCTATGTCGATGAGGGGATCGCCTTAAGAAAAGCAGGGATAAAAACCCCTATCCTAGTATTACATCCTCAATTAGAGAATTTATCGCTTCTTATACAATACAAACTAGAACCAAATTTATACAGTAAAAAGATCTTTCTTTCTTTTCTTGATCTCATAAAAAAATCAGATCTCGAGAGGTTTCCTATTCACCTAAAATTTAATACAGGACTCAACAGATTGGGCTTCAAAAACTCAGACCTTGATTTTCTTTTATCACATTTAAAAAGTAACGATTCTTTTACTATAGCATCAATCTTTTCTCATTTAGTCGCTTCTGAGGACCCAAATGAAAGAGATTACACCTTAGACCAAATTAACCAATTCAACGAAATAGCAAATTCCTTTGAATTGTCATTAGGTTTCAAACCTATGATGCATATGACTAATACTTCAGGTATCTTAAATTATCCTGAAGCGCATTTTGACATGGTCAGGTTAGGAATTGGGCTCTATGGTTTTGCAAATGATTCGCAATTAAATTCACAATTGGAAAATGTCATTTCTTTAAAATCCGTCATATCCCAGATACATGAAATTGATAAAAATGAAAGTGTAGGATATAATCGAGGTATTATTGCAACTCATAAAATGAAAACAGCCACGATACCTGTAGGACATGCCGATGGTCTTTTCAGATCTCTTGGGCAAGGAAGAATATTTGTCACTGTTA
Source organism: Flavobacteriales bacterium (assembly GCA_024229195.1). GTDB lineage: Bacteria > Bacteroidota > Bacteroidia > Flavobacteriales > Flavobacteriaceae > Lutimonas. The sequence continues at coordinate 8,317 of JAAESS010000398.1, forward strand.
ATAATGAAAAAGCCCCGATTATAGGAAATGTATGTATGGATATGATTATGATCGATGTTTCTGATATTCAATGTGATGAAGGTGATCAGGTGATCATTTTTGATAGTCAGCAGGAAGTTCTTAAAATGGCATATCAGGCTAATACCATTAGTTATGAGATACTTACAACTTTTTCTGATAGAATTAAACGAATTTCTATTTAGGATTTTCTTATCTTCGCTTCAACACTAATATTAAATCTTAACAAAATGCTTAAAGAATTTAAAGAATTTGCCTTAAAAGGCAGCCTGTTAGACATTGCCGTTGGTTTTGTAATGGGTGCCGCATTTAAAAGTGTGGTCACTTCTTTTACCGGAGGAATCGTATCTCCTTTAATTGGTCTTCTGTTCAATTCTGATCTAAAAGATTTGAAATGGATCATAAAAGAAGGAGTTGCCAACGCAGAAGGCGTTGTAGAGGGAACTGTAGCCGTATTGTATGGTGATTTCATTACAAACGTAATTGATTTTATTATCGTGGCTTTCGTCATGTTCATTATCGTAAAAGCTGTTAACAAACTAAACAGAAAAGAGGGAGAAGAAGCTCCGGCTCCACCGGCAGGACCAAGTCAGGAAGACCTACTTGCTGAGATCAGAGACCTATTGGCCAAAAAATAGTCAAACTCAATTAGAGCTGAACTCTCTAGCCACAGAAGGTGAATTTTCAATGTATTATGCGTTGAAATTCATGATCTGTGGCTTTTTATCTTTTATAATTTAACTTGTAGTTTTAAGTTGATCGGCAATTTTTCTGTCGTTGGATAATCTTGGTATTTTATTTTGACCGCCTAGTTTCCCAACCGACTTCATATATTCATCAAAACCATTTTTTTTAACCTTGCTAATCACTAGCTGCTGAAGAATAGATCCTTGAAGTAGATCAAAATAATAACTGTTTTGAACCTGCATTTCCTGGTCTATTTTTTTTGCCAGCTCTTTTAGATCTTCAGGTGCATTTTCAAATTCAATAAACCATTCATGATAGGGTAATTCTCCGTGAGCAGGATTTACTTGAGGAGCTACCGTAAATTCTTTGACTTGAATATTTGTATTGACAGTTGCATTTTGAAGTGCTTGTTCCACTTCCTTTCCAATCACATGTTCTCCGAAAGCCGAAATAAAATGTTTGATTCGCCCGGTTACGATGACTCTAAACGGAGAAAGCGAAGTAAAGGCAATCGTATCTCCAATATTATAGCTCCATAAGCCCGCATTGGTAGAAATTATCAGCACATAATTCACTCCAAGTTTTACATCTCTTATCGTAATTCTTTCTGGTGACTCATTATAAAAGTCATCCGCAGCAATAAATTCGTAAAAAATTCCGCTATTCAGCAAAAGAAGCATTCCCTTGTCAGAAGATTTTTTCTTT
>JAAESS010000399.1 GCA_024229195.1 Flavobacteriales bacterium
GATGCAACTTTTCGTTCTGTTGGAAAAATAAATGGTAAAAAAATAGTGGGACGATACCAAGATGGTGAAGGTTCTTTTCATCATTTTGAGATGCAAAGAGATTCTGTTTTTAAGGAAGATGAAAAGAAATCCTCCTTAGCAAAGGACACTATTACTCCTTCAATCTGGACTCCAAACAAGGCGTATGGTTTTATTGAAAGCCCGAAAACAGATATGATCCTTTTCAAGAATGCAACTATATGGACTAATGAAATAGACGGTATTTTAGAGAATGCAGATATTGCTATTAAAAACGGAGAAATTATTGGAATTGGCACTGATTTAGAATCTTCCAAAATTTTCGGAAAAGAAGATTTGGTAACAAGTATTAATGCAGTTGGAAAGCACATCACTTGTGGTATAATTGATGAACATTCTCACATAGCTATTACAAGAGGTGTGAATGAAGGAAGTCAGGCAGTTACTGCTGAAGTTCGAATTGGTGATGTTATTAACCCTACGGATATCAATATCTATCGTCAGCTTTCCGGAGGAGTCACTACAGCTCAATTGTTACATGGTTCTGCTAATCCTATTGGGGGTCAATCTGCAC
>JAAESS010000400.1 GCA_024229195.1 Flavobacteriales bacterium
ATTACCGCTTTTATTGCATTGATCTTAGCATTTTCCATACCATCGGTTGTAAAACTCTGGTATGGGCTCGGTTCCATTTTAGTACCAGGATTGGTCCTTCCATTTTTAATATCCTTTAAAAATAAAAGGCCAAAAGAAAATATTTTATTAATAATGGTATCCCCAGTTTTGGTGAGTGTTTTTTGGATACTCCTGGGCAAATTACTGAATGGGTATCCCTTTGGACTCGAACCATTTTATCCTGGTATCCTAACATCGGTACTCGTTTATGTAATTAAGGTAAAGAAATGAAAAAACACGCTACAAAATCATGGCAAAAAGAAAACTGTGAATGTAAATGAATTCCATGGAGAAAATAGCGGACTTTGGTTAGCCGAGGTGGAATTACAATCAGAGAACGAATCGGTCACTTTACTAAAATGGGCTATTCAGGAAGTCACTGGCGATGAAAAATATTATAATGATTTTTTATCAAAATATCCGTTTTTAACCTGGTATAATGAATAAACTTATATTTTTTCTACTGCCTATTTTTCTGATTTCACAGGAAGATGGTTGGCAAATAATTCACAATTCGTATGAATACTCTATAAGCGGGGTCGCCGCTTTTAAAGATGGCTATCTTGTCGTCCATGATAATAAAAAGAAAAACCAGCCTCGTGTCAGTTACCTTGATGATGAATTAGTGATTACACAATTGATTTGGCCCGAACCTGAATTACCTTATGACTTGGAAGCTGCAGTTGCACTCCCCGGGAGACTAAACCGATTTATATTTATGGAAAGTACGGGAAAATGTTATGAGGTATCGGTTGATCAAAATGATTTCCGGATGGATGTCCTTCATACTTTCACTTTACCCGGTTTAAAATCAAAAATGAATTTAGAGGGGCTAACCATATTCCCTTCAGGCCAAGGACTCGTTTTAATTTACGGCGATCGGGGTTCAGACACACGGGTATCAACCTTGTTCACAGCCTTTTTTAATCCAAAGAATAAATCATTTTTTGAATTGAATGAATTTGTGTTTGATTTACCCAAACCCGAAAAGTATAAAAGAAATATTGCCGACCTCACACTTAAACTCGATGGCAGCTTGTGGTCTGCCGCAACTTCTGATCCCGGAAACGAGGGCCCTTTTTCAACTTTTATTTATGAATTAGGACAATTAAACCATTCGGGGACTTTTATTCCAACACACCCCAATTTACTGAAACCCATTATGACCTTTAATGGCCAAAAGATAGAAGCCATGATGTTTCAAAAGGAAAAGTTGGTTTTGATGACAGATAACAATAATTTTGGTGCTTCCCTTAAATTCATGGATCAACAATGATGCCTAAAATCGTATTATATCTTTTCCTTGCATCTGCCCTTTTTGGGCAATTCAACCACCAAGATAAATTGGGTATTAAACGAAAATTGGGGAAATCCACTGTTACTTTTGATTTTGATGGTCGAACAAATGAAACAGGATTTTTTCATAAACATCTGGACATCGGCATCCATTATTCTTTCAAACCAACATGGATAGTTGGCCTCAAATACAGAAGACAATATCGAACAAAAGAAAATGAATGGCATTTGGAACAGCGTCCACAGGGGGAACTCATTAAAGTAATGACCAGTCAAAAATTAAAATGGCAATTCCGCACACGTATGGATTATCGCATTCGTGAGGAAAAAAATGATGAAATGCGTAATCGCAGCCGAATTCAGCTAAAGGCCTTGAGCTCAATATCCCTACTAAAAATAACACCCTTTATTAGTAATGAATTCTTTTTCGCCCCTAAATCCTGGAACTATTATATTAATTGGACTGCTATTGGTTTTGACTTGCCAAAAACTAA
>JAAESS010000401.1 GCA_024229195.1 Flavobacteriales bacterium
CTACTCAAAAGCTTCAAGAGCATAATTTCGAGCCGTCTCCATATTTTTAAGTATCTCATCCTTTAACCTGATAATGACTTGTTTTTTGTGTCTTGGGATAAAAAATTCGAAATGAAGTAAATTCATAAATCTTTTTAGTTGGGTATAATAGTAAAGTGCTATATAACCAAATATCGGCATCAAAATAAAAAGTAAAATGCTATGCCATAATTCGGTACTTACAAACATCCTGAAAATCCATATAAATAGGGCATAATATACAGGATAGGTAAAAAACCCGGTGATCATTTGAACAGGCGCCTTGTATTCTATATCTAATTTCATTGCATTAAATATCTTGGCGGTCATGATGTAGGGAATATAGTTTGAAATCAAGCCCATCAGATATACCGGAAAAAGAATAATATATTTTAAAACCTGAGCAGTGTATTTCAAAAAACTATTGTTTTGTTCGATTGACTCTGAAATGACATTACTGCTAACATCTTCCTGCTTTAAAAGCTGGCAAAATCTTGTTAACTTATCCTGAGTATCATGATAAAGTTTTGGTTTTTCTGTTTGTATGAACTGAAGCACTTTCGAAGCCTGGTTTCTCAATTCCAGTGATTGTTTCGGATTTAAATTCAAATCTACTTTTGGGGCATAAAATGAGGTATAAAACTGATGGGCTCGTAGTAGAAATTTCTCTTGCTCCTTATCGGTTGTTTGAGGAATCAAATCTGCAAGCTCTCTTCGAATATCTTCTGTTAGCAGTGAAACTGCGTCAAATTCATTCTTTTCATAGGCTAGTTTGTATTTGTGTACTGATATCGGAGGGCGAACGGTAATAGCCACTACACTTCTAAATTGAATAGAATCTGAATAATCTAGCGCTATCGGAACAATTTTTAAATTGTTTTGAAAACCCTTTAATTCCTCAAAACTCAATGCAATCCTGGCAGTCCCTGTTTTTATCTCCCGAAGTTTTAGTTCATAATAACTTGTCCCTTCCGGAAAAATAAGCAAAGTTCCATTTTGGTTAAGATACTCATGACATTTAGAAAAGGCCTGTCTGTTATCGGGCTTTTCTCCGGGCTCGACATCTTTTTTTCTAAAAATGGGGATGACATGAAAATAGGTGAAAATTTTAGTAATAAATTGATTCAGAAAAATACTTGCATTTGCCACAAATCCAATTCTCTGATCCGTAATGGCCGCGATCAGCAATGGATCCATAAAAGTATTAGGATGATTTGCCACGATGATCAATGGTCCGTTGGCAGGAATATGTTTCTTACCAGTAACGACAATCTTCTTAAAAAAAAAGAAAAGAGCCGCCTTTATGATCTGTATTAAAAATTTATAAATCACACCATATTCTTCTTAAGATTAGCCTTTTGAAGTATGATAAATCCAAGAATAAAAAACAATGACATAAAGACCATACTATATCGCATACTACCAGTAACTTGATCAATAAAACCATATGAAAGCGAACCTATCACTATAGCCAGTTTTTCAGTTATATCATAGAAACTAAAATAAGAAGCAGTGTCTTTTGCCTTTGAGGGAATCAATTTAGAGTAAGTGGATCTGGAAATTGATTGTATTCCGCCCATAACAAAACCCAAAAATGCTGCTAAAGTGTAAAAAGAGATTTTATCTTGCATAAAATATCCTGAGATACAAATAAATGTCCAAATCAGTAAGCTGGTACTGATCGCGAATCCATTTCCTTTTAACTTCGACAACCAGGCAAAAAAGTAAGCTCCTCCAATGGCCAGTATTTGCAGAATAAGAACGATATAGATCATTTCATCAGCGCCCATTCCAATTTCCTTGTCAGCAAATAAAGGTGCCAATAACATAACAGTTTGAACCCCCATGCTGAACAGAAAAAATGAATACAAAAATCGTTTCATGACACTTCTGTCTTTCACCACTTTCCATACTTTTTTTAACTCTCTGGTTCCATTTCCCAATATTTTCATAGTAATGGCTTTTCTACTATGACTGTCTTTTAAATAATAAAACGCAATTTGAGAGAAACCGAGCCACCATACTCCTACGAGTATAAATCCAAATCGTGTTGCTGAGCTTCCATTTTCAAAACCAAAGACCTCATATTTTTTATACAAAACAAGGTTGATGATCAATAAGATCACGCTGCCAATATAACCCATGGCAAATCCTCTTGCACTGACACTATCCATCTTTTCTTTACTCGCTACTTCGGGCAAAAACCCATTGTAAAACACTAAAGAACCCGCAAAGCCAATACTTGCTGTTATGGAACAGGCAATTCCATACTCCACATTTTCGCCTGTAAAAAAGTAGAGGCCAATACAAGCCATCGAACCCAGGTAAGTGAAAAACTGCATAAATCGCTTTTTTAAGCCACCATAATCTGCTATACCGGATAAAACCGGTGAAATAAAAACAATGACCATAAAAGAAATAGAAATGGCATAAGAGTATAAAACAGAGTTCTTAATTGAGATACCAAAGAATTCGACCATTTCACCTCCAAAAGCCTCTTGAGTTGTACCCAGATAGTAAATTGGAAAAATAGCAGTGGTAACAATCAGATTATAAACGGAATTTGCCCAGTCAAAAGATGCCCAGGCATTTATCAGTTTTTTGTTGTTTTTTTCCAGCATTGAATTTGTTTTGAAAACTATTTCAAATTGAAATATGCTTCAATATAGCTAAAATTAAAACAGCTTGAAACCATAGAGAGAAATACTGATATTTCCTTTAAGAGAATTCTTCCATTTTTTAATATTCTCATTTTTTTATCCGAAGCATTTGTTTTTGATATTTCGTCTCTCATGAAGTCAGCCCCTCAATATTTTTACTAATTTTATCGAGGCAAACCTTAACATGAAAATAATCAGATTCGGAAGAATTTAACGAAGCAATAAGACAGTATTCATAAACTATCAAAATCAGATTTTTCTTATAACCTAATCACTCCAGATGCAAAAAGAAAAGAAAAAAAGTACAATTTCTAACTCAGTAAAAGCCTACAGTGATTATGGCAACTTTATCAGAAATAAATTTGGTGAAAGAGTGCAAAAAATATCGATAAATGTCGGTTTTACCTGTCCAAACAGGGACGGATCTAAAGGCAGAGGCGGTTGTACTTATTGCAATAATCAAAGTTTCAAACCGGACTATTGCGAACCTCAAAACGATATCGGAGAACAACTCAAAAAAGGTATAGACTTCTTTAGCCAAAAAAGAAATATCAATAAATTTTTAGCCTATTTCCAATCTTATACCAATACGTATGCAGAGCTTGACCTGATCAAAGATCTTTACTTAAAGGCCCTGAGTTATCCCGGAGTTGTAGGGCTGGTAATCGGAACGCGACCCGATTGTATCAGTGAAGAATTAATTGAGTTCCTATCCGAACTTTCTAAAAAATACTTCATCTGCCTTGAGTTGGGGGTAGAATCTACTTTAGATCGATCACTTGAAGCAGTGAACCGATGCCATACATTTGCTGAAACTCAAGAGGCCTACAAAATGGCTAGTAACAAAGGTATCTATTTAGGAGCCCACTTAATTCTTGGTCTACCTGGAGAGAGTAGAGATGAAATGCTGCAGCATGCAGTGGAGCTCTCTAAACTGCCCATAGATTTTCTAAAATTACATCAGTTACAAATTGTCAAACATACGGTGATGGCCAGCCAGTATAGAAGAAATCCGGAAAAATTCAATTTGTTTGAGATAGAAGACTATCTGGACCTTCTGACACACTTTATTGGCCTTTTGAGGCCGGATGTCGTACTGGAGCGATTTATCAGTGAGTCTCCTTCTGACCTTCTTATTGCCCCTAAATGGGGTCTCAAGAATTTCGAAATGATGCACTTGATTGAAAAGAAAATCGCAAAAGAAAATATGTGGCAGGGTAAATTTTATAAAGAGCTGAAGTCTGATTCTTTATCGTGACTTCTTTTATGACCATTACTGCAACTAGAATCCCAATGTGCTGAAGCACTGGGATTACTTCGTGATCCCTATCAAGACCTCGGCTGCAACTAGAATCCCAATGTGCTGAAGCACATTGTAGAATTTTTTGTTTTGCTTTCAGCTTTTGAGCAAGCTCAAAACTTACACAAAACAAAAAATCCCGATGAATGAATTCATCGGGATTCTAATTGATGTGGGCAATGAGGGATTCGAACCCCCGACCCCCTCGGTGTAAACGAGGTGCTCTGAACCAACTGAGCTAATTGCCCTAAGCGGATGCAAATATA
>JAAESS010000402.1 GCA_024229195.1 Flavobacteriales bacterium
CCCCACCGGCATGCCAATTAGAGGGAGCACATAATACATAGAAAATCCAACCAAAAAAGTTGATATTAATACACCCAAGGTTGAAAATGCAAAAATGGGCCAACGTTGCACTCTTAATTGGTTGAAGTTGGTATGTAAAGCTCCTGCAAAAAGAAGGAAACTCAACATAATATCTAAAAGAACTTCTTTAAAATCTATATGGGTTATGATATATTTTTCAGCATTTAAAAGTGCCGAATTATAAAAACTTAATCCAAATACCCCTAAGGTAAATACAATGGTAATCAACATCAGCCCGATGGTATTGGGTAATTTGAGAAAACGAACATTGATATAGCCAAAAGCAGCCGATATAATGACTAAAACAGAAATGATGTAAAAGTAATCCATGAGTTAATTTTATCTGCGCAAGATAAAGGAATCCGGTTGAAATTAAAATTAGTACTTGCCAATTTCAAACGTTTCAATATTAAAGATAAATATTGTGGATTACATTTTCTAATTCTCACCTAAAAAACCTTTCAAATGAAAAATTACTCTTATTTTGTTTATCATTATTTGAAACCAGGTTTTAATAAGACTGCAGATATAAGATGGGAGCTAAAAGGTTTGGTTCCCATTTTTGAATAAAACATGAAGGCTTAACAAGGTCATCATTATTAGCTCATGACTAAACTATCAATATTATTTAATGAAAAGAGGCTCTTCCTGTTTATAAAGTAGACGCTTCTAAAAAAGAATAAACATCGCAATTATTTTAGAAAATAAATATCTTAATTCCAGACTTTTCTTCCTAATTTAGAGCCTTAAAATTATACAATCATCATGAAAAATTTAATGAATAGCAATTTGCTAAAATTAGTTACGCTTTGTATCGCAGTCATAAGTACTGTTAATGTTATGGCACAGGATCAATTTGGAGGTCTTGCCCTTTATACGGTAAGAAATGAAATGGGTACCGATGCCAAGGCTACTTTAAAGTCAGTTGCAGATACAGGCTACAAAAATGTTGAAGCTGCAGGATACAGAGATGGAAAATATTACGACATGACGCCTCAAGATTTTAATGCATACCTTAAAGAATTGAATTTGAATCCTGTGAGTACGCATCAGTCAGCCATTACTTTAGATAACGCAGATGTTATGTTTGCAGATGCAAAAGCTGCAGGGTTTGAATATTTTGTTGTTCCAATCCCACCAATGGGTATGTTCAAGTATTTCCAGGAAACTCAATCTATGGGTATGGAAGGTGGTCCTGAAAAACTTGCCGACATATTAACTACTTTGGGTAAAAAGTGTCACGAGGCAGGAATGAAATTATTGTACCACAACCATGACTTTGAATTCAAAAAAGACAAAAATGGGCTTGTTGTCATTGATTATCTTCTTGAAAATACTGACCCTGAGTATGTTAATTTTCAAATGGATCTTTACTGGGTCACAAAAGCAGGTGCGGATCCTCTTGCCTACTTTGAGAAGTATCCAGACAGGTTCAAATTATGGCACGTAAAAGATATGGATGATCAGGGAAGATTCACACCAGTTGGAAATGGTACCATTGATTTTGGGAAAATTCTTAAAGAAAAGGAGCTTTCCGGTATGAAGTACTATTTTGTTGAACAAGACAGAACATTTAATATGAAACCGATGGAAGCTATTAAAGTTAGCCATGATGCACTTAAAAAAATAGGTTTTCAATAAATAGAGACCTAAAATATTTTATAATTTTAAACAGGTAATGGTCCTTTGGACGGTTTCCTGTTTTTTTATCAGGAAGGCTAGTTAACTGCAATAGCATTTTATAATCTCAAACTCGGAATTTGAATCATTAAAAAATATTAAAAATAACCACGGCATAAAGGTAAAATCTTAAAAAACGAAGCAATCCGAAAAGCAAATAATATTTAAAATCGTATCGAATAAGCCCGGCGGCCATACTGGTCATAGAGTATGGAATCGGCAATAGGGCACCAACTACTATTAGAAAACCACCCCATTTACGGACCATTTTTACATGCTTCTGCATTTTCAATTCGAGGTATTGATAAACTGCAGGCATTTTAGCTATCCCTCTTCCTATAAAATAGGAAATGATCCCTCCCAAATAAGATAAGACTGCTAATAATGATAAATAAAATATGGGAGCTTGAGTTTTACCAGCCCAGGCAATAAATATCTCTGGCGGAATCAATCCAAGGATAGATTCTGAGGCAAAGAAAATCGATAAGATGGCCAATGGACTAAAGGTTGTTATTATTGAAGTAAATAAATCATCAAAATCAATAACGAAGGAATGAATGATCCAAAGTGAGACGATAAATACAACAATGGGTATAATGGCCTTTCCGATACTTGATCTTACAAAAGCGTAAAAGCCTGTATAGGAGTAGTATTGATGAAGCAACCTTATTTTTGACTTTTTTGTCCTTTGTTTAGGAAATGTACTCATAGCTATTTTTACCTCAATTTTTCGGAATTACAAAGATACCTCTCTTTGACAATTTTGAAGACCAACTTTGTAAATCTTAACAAATAAATATGATAATTATTGCAGGCCTTAAAATATTTGGGTTTAAAATGACTCATCCTTTGAAAAGATCTTTAAAATAATTTGAGTTCTTAAGGCTAATCATTTTAAAAAAAGAATAGCTATATTCGGGGCTTTATAAGAATCTGATAGCTATTTTATCTATGTCTGCAAAGAAGAAGTTTGGAACTTTTGCAGGGGTATTTACCCCATCTATTTTGACCATATTAGGAGTGATCATGTATATGCGTTTGGGATGGGTTGTTGGTAATTCAGGCCTTTTCGGAACTATTGCAATCATTGTTATAGCACATGTAATTGCGGTTACTACCGGATTAAGTGTTTCATCAGTGGCCACAGATAAAAAAATTGGTGCAGGTGGCATTTATTATGTACTCTCTCGTAGTATGGGAATTCCGATTGGAGGTTCCATTGGGATAGCGATCTTTGTGGGTACTGCCTTTTCTATATCATTGTATCTGATTGGATTTTCAGAGAGTTTTAATGAATATTTTGATCTGGGAATGTCGATCAATGACTTTCGATTTACAGCCACTGTAGCACTCGCATCACTTACCATATTGGCCCTGATCAGTACTTCTGTAGCCTTGAGAGCTCAGTTTTTTATACTCGCGGCCATTATTATTTCGATACTTTCCATCTTTTTTGGCACGACTGAATTTGCTCCTGAATCTGTTACTTTACTCCCTTCTGAGGATTCCGTTCCTCTTGAAGTAGTTTTTGCCATATTTTTCCCGGCTGTAACCGGGTTTACGGCTGGAATCGCAATGAGTGGAGACTTAAAAGATTCTAAAAGATCCATTCCAATGGGGACGCTTATGGCTATTGGAGTAGGTTTAGTGGTTTATCTGGCTTTGGCAATCTTTTTGGCCTTTGCAGTGGATCCTGAATTACTTAAAACAGATTATAATATTTTAATGAAAATTGCCCTCTTTGCACCAGCAGTTGTAGCAGGTATATGGGGTGCTACTCTATCCTCTGCCATCGGAGGTATTTTGGGCGGGCCAAGAATATTGCAGGCCATGTCTGTCGATCTTGTCACTCCTAAAATATTTGGAAAAGGCAAAGGAACAAACAATGAACCTGTCAATGCTTTATTGCTTGTCTTTGTCATTGCAGAGATCGGAATTTTAATCGGAGAATTAGATGTGATTGCAAGATTGGTCTCCATGTTTTACTTAACAGCCTACGGATTTATCAATATCTGTTATTTTCTTGAAAGTTGGGCCAATCCTGATTTTCAACCTTCGTTTAAGATCAAGCGCTGGATTGGATTAGTGGGCTTTTTGGCTTGCTTTGCAGTGATGTTTAAGTTAGACACCACTGCCATGCTTGGCTCATTAGCCGTTATCGGTGCCTTGTATTTTGGCTTGCAACGAAAAGAAGTAAAGCTCCAATCAAATGATGTATGGCGGAGCGTTTGGGAAAATATTGTCAATAAAGGATTAAAGAAAATAGATTCTGGTGCTGAAGAGAATTCAAACTGGAATCCCAATATCATATTATTTAGTGGACAAAGCCAACACCAGCGATATTTGTTGGAACTAGGTAAAACAGTGTCCGGAAGAACTGGTATCGTTACGAACTTTAAATTGATTATTGATAAGGATGATGACAAGCCTTTAAAAAGAACTGAACAGGTAGTCATGGATGTCAACTTCAAAGAACTGGGCATTTTTGCAAGACAGTTAAAAGTGAGTAATATTTATGAAGGTATTACGAATATCGCCTCAACTTTTGGATTTTCAGGTGTTGAACCCAATACCATTATGATGGGTTGGCCCAAAGGACTGGAAAACTCTCAGGAATATTCTAAAATGACGCAGACATTACTTCATCTGGATTACAACTTGCTTTATCTTGATTTTGATCAGAAAACCAAATTTGGAAGCTATAAAACAGTCGATCTTTGGTGGCGTGAAACAGATAGTAAAAATGCAGAGATGATGCTAAATATTGCTCGATTCATCATTGCCTCACCAAGATGGGATAATCCTGTGATCAGGGTCTTATTTGTGAACAATAACAATGTAGAAAGCGCACGAATTGAGGAAAAAATTTCAAAACTGGTAGAAGACCTTCGCGTCAATGTTGTTATCAAGATCATTAATAATGCTGTCGAGCAAAAGGCATTTTATGATATCATAGAAATAGAATCCGCAACAACTGATCTGACCTTGGTTGGTATTCCAAATTTTCAAATTGAAAAACAGGCCGAATTTGTCTTAAAAACAAATCATTTATTTGAAACCATAGGATCGACTCTGCTCGTTAAAGCCGCGAATAACTTTAACATACTTGATCTGGATTTTATCAATGCTGACGATCTGCATAACGAAAATGTCTGAAACAAAACATTATAAAATATATAAACCTTTTGGAATGTTGAGCCAATTGACATCCAATGATCCGAAAGAAATTAGATCTAAAACCTTTCTAAGCAAACTTTATGATTTTCCCGAAGGAGTGATGCCTATTGGAAGGCTAGACGCAAAATCAGAGGGTCTTTTACTGATGACAACTGACGGGAAATTGAGTGACACCATCAATAGGTCTGGTGTAGAAAAGGAGTATTGGGTTCAATTAGATGGAATCATAAGCCCTGAAGCTATTCAGAAGTTAATGGCAGGAATTGAAATTGGCTTGAGTGGATCCCCTTATCTTACCAAACCCTGTAAAGTAAATTTGTTAGTGCTTGCACCAAAAATCCCTCTTCCAGACTCCAGATTGCGCATTGGAAGACACAGACCAACTTCCTGGATTAGTATCTGCATAACTGAAGGTAAGTTTAGACAAATTAGAAAAATGACAGCTGCAGTAGGTTTTCCAACCCTAAGACTTATTAGAAATCGAATAGGCACTATTTATCTTAATGACTTGATTCCCGGAGAAGTGAAAAATATAACAATTGCCGCAGATGCCTTATAAGTTCATTTTTGAAAAGACACAATGAGTCCATTTCAATAAACTTATCCTCATCTAACAGGTCTTGCAGTTATTTACTGAATTTTCATAAATCTAATTTTCCGTTGCCGGATTTGAAAAATAGTTGTAGCCGGAAAAAGAGCCAGCTCCGAACACAAAATATACGCAAAGTAAGAAAAGTACAAGTGCTGCCAATTCAAGAGACTGCCCTCCCATCATTAATTTGGTTTGACTGTAAACAAAAAAAGTAGCACTAAACAGAATTGGAATTTGAATCAATGCTCCGATTCTTGTTAAAAACCCAACCCCCATCAGGGCCCCTCCTATCAAATGAGCGAAGCCAATTAAAGATACCCAGACAAAACTTTCTCTTTCAACACCTAATTCCATCAAAGATTCCGGGCTTGACAATATCATCCAACCTCTTACCAATAAGGCGATTCCCAAAAAAATACGGATTAAACCGTAGGCTGTATCCGTTTGTACATTGAATTTTTTAATAAGATCAGGTAAGTTGCTCATAATGAAAGTATTTAATTTTTACCCAAAGTACAAAATATTTAGACACCTTCAGCCATATCAATTTCAGATTTTTTGATTATTTCGTTACCAGACCTTGTCTAGTTTTGATGAAATTTCAATCATTGAAAAATAATCAAGCTATATCACTCAGACTGGCACGAGATCCTCAGTTATTTAGATTTTAGATCCTCAATCCTTTTTTTATGGTGGTCTGAACCTGACAATTCATAGGCTTTCATCACATTTTTAAGGGCATTTTCGACATCATTCTGTGATTCGTAATAATCAGCCAGAGAGTCATAGCTATTGGCATCATCTGGATAGTATTCAGTATTCAATTGAAAATACATCAGGGCTTTGTCAAATTTTCCCATATCCATACTCATATAACCCATCATATTGAATAAATAATCAGGATATGGTGCAACAGCATAACCAAAATGTAATTTTAGCTTTGCTTCACGATGTTTGATCATAGCATATAAAACCTCTTTAGGAGTCTCCGGATCATTGAATTTATACACATCTTCCATTTGATACCAAGTAAATAGTTCTATCAAGCCATCCATTATTGAGGGTAATGGAATGGTACCGTGCAAATCATTGGGGTAAAATTTCCAGTAAAAACTGAGCTTATTCTTCATATTCTCTTGAGCTATTTTTGAAAACTCAATATTGGATCTGCTGAATAAAGTGGCCTGCGTAGTATCTTTCATGACATTATCGATTGTGATACTGGTATCTGCCATATGTAATTGGCCCCCTAAAGACATAAATAAAGATTTACCCTGAAAGCTTTGCTGACTTAAAATAGCTTTGGATTCCTGAAGCAATTTTTGCTTATCCCAGTCCATACTTGGGTCAATTGCCAAATAGTTATCAAATAAATCAGAGTGTTTCAATAACATATTTACCGTAAAAAGCCCTCCATAAGAATGACCGATCAAGGTTCGATAATTGGTCACAGGATATTTTTTTTCTACAAAAGGAATCAATTCTGATTCGATAAAAGTTGTGAATTTATCGGCTTCTCCATTTTCCTGACCGTAGTTTTGACTGTCATTTTCAGAAAGTGTTGATGTGGTCAGATCTCTTGTTCGGTTATCGGCATTGGAAATCCCGACAAGGACCATTTCAGGCATAAATCCACCTTGGTAAAAACTATGAACAGTGTTTAGGGCATTCAGCATAACACCTCCGTCAAGTATATAAACTACAGGGTATTTAGTAGTACTTTCAGCATTATAGGATTCAGGAAATTGAATATAAATCTCTCTGGATTCCTGAAGAACAGCTGAATAAACGCTATCAATTTGTCCTATCTCGACATTGAACTTAGTTTGAGACCATGAATACTGATGGGCTACTGAAATCATCAGCATCAACATCAAGAAAAGTATTTTTCTTTGCAAATTTTGGATTTTTGGTGATTAATAAAACAAGATGAACGCAAATATCATTCCAAAAAATCAGATCAAACAAAAGTTTGATCTTGTTCATTAAGAAAGTATACAATTGTCAAATAACCGTAATTCGAACCTTCTTCTTTTTAAGCCTACTGTTGTTAAGTCTGGAAACAAGATCCTTGGCCTCACTAACAGGTACAGCAACAAAAGTACAATCCTGTTTCAATTCTATTACCCCCAGCTGATCCTTTGTGAGGTTTCCTTGCTTAAAAAATAAACCGGCTACATCACCTTTTGAAATCTTATCTTTTCTACCTCCCGAAATAAACAAGGTTTGCCAATATTGTGGTTTTCGCTTCCCAACGCTATCAATATTTTCAATTGCTGCGCCTTGGATAAAGTTGGGTTCATATTCCTTCTCCCATCTCAACACATAAGCTGTTCCTTTGGCATCAACTCTTGCTGTACGACCATTTCTGTGAATGAATTCCTGTTCCATTCTAGGCATTTCAAAATGAATAATATACTTTAATTCAGGAATGTCAATACCTCTTGCCGCCAGGTCTGTAGCTACAATGATCTGACTCGTCCCATTTCTGAATTTGATCAAGGCTCGCTCACGATCCTTTTGCTCCATTCCACCGCTAAAACAGCCATGACTAATATTGTTTTTATGTAAAAAATCACTGACTTCCTGAACACTTTCTCTAAGATTACAAAAAACAATTCCGGGCTGATTACCAAGATAATTTAACAAATTTAAAAGGCTCTTCAACTTATTTTTTGAAGGTGAAATAATCGTTTTAACAACAAGTTTTGACTTAGCTGCATCGAGATAACTAATGGTCACAGGTTTATGTAAACCAACAAATTCAGGAATTTCTATGCCTTGAGTAGCTGAAGTTAAAATACGTTTTTTCAAGTTGGGGAGTTGCTTGACTATTGCTTTCATCTGCGACTCAAATCCGGTTTCCAATGACTTATCAAACTCATCCAGAACAAGCGTCTGAATATATTCTCTTGGAAAGCGATTACTTCTAAAATGATCTTCTATCCTTCCCGGTGTACCGACAAGAATAGCCGGTGGACGTTTAAGTTCTATTTTATCTTTAGAAATGGGTCTGCCACCATAAACTGCATTCACCTTGAAACCTGAACCCATACTTCGGATCACCTGTTCGATCTGAATAGCAAGTTCTCTGGAGGGTACAAGTATGAGCGCCTGAACCTCTTTAGAATCTATATTTAGATTTTTAATAATGGGTAATAAGAATGCCAGCGTTTTTCCTGTCCCTGTCGGGGAAAGTAAAATCGTGTTCTTCACCCTTTCGATAGTAGGAATGGCTTCCTCCTGCATAGGGTTTAGCTTAGGGATTTTTAACTTTCCTAAAATGACATCTTGATCTTGTATAAAAACTGACATTGTTTAGATTTAACG
>JAAESS010000403.1 GCA_024229195.1 Flavobacteriales bacterium
ACTGACTGACTCGTAGTAACTGTTGAACAGAGTCCAGTACGTGTCCTGAAACATGGAGAAGCCCGGCTGGTGCTCGGCGAGAACGAATGCTTCGAAGAAAAGCTGATCTTCAGAGGTGTTTTGTAGTTTTTCTGCAGAGTTTAGTATTCCACCTCCTCTTTGAGCTATTTCTTCATACGAAAGTCCGTTTATTCGGTCTACAAATTCATCTTCTCTACTTGATGCAAAAACTAAATGTGTATGGGAGTCGCAATAAGTAGGAAATACCATTCCTCCTTCGGCATCTATTATTTCAATATTGTTCCAATCCTCAATTCCTTTCCAATCATTCATACTTCCAAATGAAGTAATAATACCATCTTCAATTTCTACAAATGCATTCTTTATGGTAGAGATTTGGGACATTTCTTTTCCTGCTACCCATTTTCTGGCAGTTTGTTCCGTCTGAATTAGTTCTGAGATATTTTTTATTACCGTTTTCATATAAATTATTATTGTGCGAATTTACAAAATTCAGCTCAATCTTTATTCATATATTTGCCTTATGGGAAATTCTTCTGGAAAAATCTTTAGATTAACTACTTTTGGAGAGTCGCACGGAGTTTCAATTGGAGGTGTTATTGATGGCTGTCCCGCTGGAATGAAGATTGATTTTGAGGAAATTCAGCATCAATTAGATAGAAGAAAAGCAGGACAATCCAAGATTACGACTCAGAGGAAAGAATCGGACAAAGTTGAGTTTTTATCTGGGATATTTGAAGGCAAAACAACTGGAACTCCTATTGGTTTTATTATTGAAAATAAAGATCATAAAAGTAAAGATTATTCTCATTTAAAAAATGCTTTTCGTCCATCTCATGC
>JAAESS010000404.1 GCA_024229195.1 Flavobacteriales bacterium
AATTAGAAAATGTTCCAAAAGAAATAAAAATAATCCTCTTGATGTTTATTTTTATATTTATTAAAAATAAAGAATACGTGTTTATACTTATAAATAGAATTTTCAATAAATACTGAAATTCAATTAAAGAATAAAGTTCATCTTTCTGTCTAAAAGATGCCATAAAAATATCATACAGAAGACGAATAATAAGTCAGAGTTCAATCAAATAAGGAATGTTATTATGTTGCGTCGTAGTCGTAGACAATGGTTTTATCAACAGACTAAAACCAATAAAACGAAGTTAGCTCGTTAAAATAAATAAAGCTTATTGAGTAATGATGGCGGTAGTGTATAAAGAGAAGAAGAAACCAGAAACCACAATGACGAGTTTCTGGTTTTTTATTAGCGACTTAAGTAAGTGTATCCAGTCATGAATGCTTCTTCTTGGAAATTGCGTAACTCAGTGCTGCGGAAGTCAATGCTTAATGGATTGCGCTTTAATTTTTCTTTCATTTCAGTGGTTGTATATAGCTCAACATTCAGTGAATCAATCAATTGAATCGCGGTTTCTAATTTAAAACTGATGCTGCTGCCCGCTAATTTGCCTTTTAGTTCACGAGCGCGAATAACGACATTTTCAATTTGATAATCGGCCATTAATTTTGAAAATGTTTTTTGAAAATCAAGAATACTTTGCGTTTCTTCGGGCTGTGTGAAAACAAATTTTTGCGCACGACAAGGCAGGATTTCAAATAAACCGCCTTCGTTTGAAAGTAAGCAAAAATTGGCTTCGTTATTTTTTAATTCAACGGCACAGATCTTCATAAAAAGCCTTAAAGGGTCGATAAAAACAGACCGTAATTATGACAGAATCTGTGCGCAACATCACGATATTATGCGGCGTGTGTCATGGATTGTACGCGATTATCCGCAAATTGAACGGGGGATACGGCATTTATCTCAGGTAAAATAAGATAAAATAGAGCATCATTTTGGCGTGGGATCTCAACGATCCATTGAGCTCGTTGCTCTAAAACAGAATTAAAGGCTTTGACACTTTTTATTGTGCTTGAGTAAGGGCGATATTGTTGATTTTTATCGTACTCCCAAACATTAAATGGGGTATTTTCGACACCGAGTTGCTCTAAAAAAGATGATAATGTACGCATTAAATGATCCTTGATAATGATTGAATTGAGTATCCTTACTCATCTGCAGTTTAAGCCAAAAAGGAATGTTGACTCAATTAGAAAAACCGATAAAAACACACTTTTGTGAGGTTATTGGTGTTTATTGAGTCTTTTCATTTTTTATATTGAGTAAATTATAAATAACCTTTTCATTTATAATGATATAGCTATAGAGACTATTGCTGAAATAGACAATTTTTATACAGTTTTGTTATATTATTCTCTCTCCTTTGATTATTGAGCATTATTATGTCTTCCACATCGATAAAAGTGATTCGCCAAGCCACTTGGATTGGATCCATTGCGAATATTTTATTGGGGATCATGAAAGTCGGTATTGGTATGATGACGGGCAGTCAGGCCTTGATTGCCGATGGTGTGCACAGCTTTTCAGATTTGATCACCGATGCGGCCATTCTCATTGGATCTAAATTTTGGACAGCGCCACCGGATAAAGAGCACCCATATGGACATGGTCGGTTTGAAACGTTAACCAATATTTTTATTGGTGTTTTACTGGCGATTGTTGCCATTGGTATTGGTTGGGAAGCCATTCACTCTATTTCAACGAACAGCGATAATCATGCATCCATCGGTATTATGGCACTTATCGCTGCCACTATTTCGATTGTTGCAAAAGAATTACTGTATCGATGGACTTTGCATAAAGCCAAAGCCATTCGGAGCCGTGCATTGCATGCGAATGCTTGGCATCATCGTTCGGATGCTCTGAGTTCGTTGCCTGTGGTGGTTTCTGTTGTGGTCAAATTCTTTTATCCACATGTCATGTATTTGGATCAAATTGCGGCTTGTATCGTGATGGTGATGATCTTTAAAGCCGCGTGGGAGATTTTATGGCCCGCAATTTTAGAATTAACCGACATCAACGCCGATGAAGCCTTAGAAGAAAAAATTCAAGGTTACGCAAAATTAGAGAGTCATATTCGTGAAGTGCATGAAATTCGGAGTCGTCGAACAGGCAGTACAATTTTAATTGATTTGCATTTATTGGTGGCTCCTGAAATGTGTGTTCGTCAAGCTCACGATATAAGTGAGCGTTTTAAAGCGCATATTATGGATACCATTGAGGATGTTATTGATGTCATCATTCACATTGAGCCCGATGTGATTGAAGAGCGTCGAGTCCCTTGGCGCGTTGACACTAAATAAAGAAAAAAAAGCCCATCCTTGATGGGCTTTTTCATTAAGCGACTTCGCGTGAGATTAACTGTGCGATGTTGTCCCATTCTTCTCTGTTTAAAGGGTACTCTTTTTTTGCCAATACTAAGAGATCTTGTAATGCCGTTGGGGTATAAGGGGTATTGATGGCTTGTTTTGCTAACCACTCAAAAGGCTCTGGCGTTAGGCTATCCGTAAACAATTGACTCTGTTCTATTTGCCCTTTTTTTACCGTGAGTTGCCAATCGATTCCTCCCCAAGGGAAGCGCTCATCAAGTTGATGCGTAAACTCGGGCGATTGACCAAAATTCCAATCCCAACTGCTTTGTTTTTCTAAAATACTCTCTAACTGCGGTAAATCGGGGAGATTATCTTCATCTATGTATTCAATCTCACATTGAGATCGGTAGTGATCAAAAAAACCGTTGGTGATCGCGGCACAAAGAATACCGTGATTGAGGCTTTTATCGATTTCACACAAATTGGTGACTCGCGCGCGAACCGATTGAAT
>JAAESS010000405.1 GCA_024229195.1 Flavobacteriales bacterium
AGCAGCAAAAATAAAAGTATATGAATTGCTATTTCTATTCATAACTAAGCTGTTTTTAAACGTTTTTGTCTTCGTTTTATATTTCCTTGAATCACATAGTAATCAATTGTTGGAGCAAAAACATTCATTAATAAGATCGCCATCATCATTCCTTCAGGATAAGCACCATTGAAAACCCTTACTAGGATTGCAAAAATACCAATCAAGAAACCGTAGATCCATTTTCCTTTGTTAGTCTGGGCACCTGATACAGGATCAGTAGCCATAAAGACCGCACCAAAAGCAAAACCTCCTACTAATAACTGTTGCCACCAAGGAAAAGACATCAAGGCATTAACACCGAAAGCGTTAAAGATCAATCCCATTACCGCTCCACCCGCAAATGTAGATACTATGATTCTCCAAGAACCTACACCGGTTGCAACTAGTATTAGGGCTCCGACCATTACCAATAGGAAAGAAGTCTCTCCTACAGATCCTGGGATATAACCCATAAACATTTCCATGACAGAAAAGCTAGCTTCATTGTTGGCAGCAAGTGTTCCTAAAATCGTTTCTCCCGAAACTCCATCTGCTACAGAATCAGCAACCCATACTTTATCACCTGACATATAAGGTGCATAAGCAAAG
>JAAESS010000406.1 GCA_024229195.1 Flavobacteriales bacterium
ATAACTACAGCTGATTATCTTTTTTCAGTATTTTGCCCCGTAATTATTTCTTTCTGTTCAGAATCATTGGATTATTGAATAAATCTTTTCTGCTAATGAAATATTTAAATTAAATTTAGCACTAACAATTCATTTTCAAACAGTTGATTTTATGATTTGGTTAGAAGCGAAGATTAATTCCATAAATCAGTTTATGAATCATTAATTCATTAAATAAAGGATGTTTTATATAGGATTTGATTTAGGAAGTTCATCGGTAAAAGCTGCTTTGATTGACTCAAGTACGGGCCAAACTGTTGGTATAACCAGTTATCCGGAAAGGGAAATGAAAATCATATCAAGGCAAAATGGATGGGCCGAACAAGACCCTGAATTGTGGTGGGAAAACTGCTGCAAAGTCACGAAGAAATTACTTGCCCAAACCGGAGTTTCCTCGCAAAGTATTCAAGGAATTGGTATTGCTTATCAAATGCATGGAATGGTAATTGTTGATCGTGATCAAAAGGTATTACGTCCTTCGATCATATGGTGCGACAGCAGAGCCGTTGACATCGGGAATGATGCCTATCGAAACCTTGGAGAGGATAAATGCATTTCTCATTTATTAAACTCTCCCGGAAATTTCACCTTATCAAAACTGAAGTGGGTCAAGGAAAATGAGCCTGAAATTTTTGAAAAAGTGGACAAACTATTACTACCCGGTGATTATATAGCAATGAAATTGACAGATGAAACCACAACTACAATTTCTGGTTTATCTGAGGGTATCATGTGGGATTTTAAACAAAACCGACTGGCCGATTGGCTTTTTGAGTATATGGGTATTGGTACCGATGTAATTCCGACAATAGTTCCAACTTTTTCAGATCAAGGAATTGTCACAAAAAAGGCTTCAAAAGAAATAGGACTTCCGGAAGGGATTCCAATTTTATACAGGGCTGGGGATCAACCCAATAACGCCCTTGCCTTGAATGCCCTTGAGCCTGGAGAAATTGCCGCAACCGGCGGTACATCTGGAGTGGTATGTGCCATCTCTGATCGAATGCAAACGAAGGAAAGTTTACGAATCAATAGTTTTGCTCATGTTAATTATACCCCGGAGCGACCTTTGATCGGTAAGCTTTTGAACATAAATGGAGCGGGTATTCTTTACAGTTGGATGCAACAAAATATTGCATCCAAAGGCGATACTTATCAAGATATGAATCAATTAGCTGCATCGGTTCCTGCGGGTTCAGAAGGACTCTTTATGCTGCCTTTTGGAAATGGGGCTGAGCGAATGTTGAACAACCACAGTAATGGAGCTCGTATGTCCAATCTCAATTTTAATATTCATAAAAAGGCACATTTGTTCAGAGCTGCTTTGGAGGCTATCGCATTCTCATTTGTTTATGGTATTGATATTTTAAAAAGTGACGGGGTTGAACTATCTGTGATCAGGGCAGGAAATGATAATTTGTTTAGATCTGATATTTTTTCACATACCCTTGCAACTTTGGTTGGTGCAGACATAAATATAATAGATACAACAGGTGCAGTGGGTGCGGCCCGAGCTGCGGGTGTAAGTTCTGGCGCGTTTAATTCCTTAGATGAGGCATTTTCTGCCGATGAGCATATCAAAACCTATCATCCCTTAAAGGGAAAAAAAAATTATAAGGAATTCTATAAGATTTGGAAGCAGGATCTGGAAAATCAATATCACACATAAAAAATAAAATTAGTAGCGATGGCAGTTTTAGGAGACAAAGAATACTTTAAAGGTATTGGAGAAATCAAGTTTGAAGGAAAGGAATCTGATAATCCTTTGGCATATAAACACTACGATCCAGAGCAAATCGTTGCAGGTAAATCTATGAGAGCCCATTTTAAGTTTGCCATTGCTTATTGGCATACTTTCTGCGGTCAGGGAGGCGATCCATTTGGCCCCGGAACACAGAATTTCCCATGGGATCAATCATCTGATCCAATACAGGCTGCAAAAAATAAGGCAGATGCAGCCTTTGAATTTATCAGTAAAATGGGATTTGATTATTTCTGTTTTCACGATTTTGATTTGATACAAGAAGGCGCCACTTTTTCTGAATCTGAAAATAGGCTGGATGCCATTACCGATTATATAAAAAACAAGCAGTCTGATTCGGGTATTAAATTATTGTGGGGAACATCCAATTGTTTTTCTCATCCGAGATTTATGAACGGAGCAGCTACAAATCCGGATTTTGATGTACTTGCAAGAGCAGGAGGGCAAATCAAATTGGCTCTGGATGCCACGATCAAATTAGGAGGTGAAAACTATGTGTTTTGGGGTGGTAGAGAAGGATAGATGTCATTATTAAATACAGATATGATGCGTGAATTAGATCATATGGGACAGTTTTTAAGGATGGCCCGGGACTATGCACGTGAACAAGG
>JAAESS010000407.1 GCA_024229195.1 Flavobacteriales bacterium
GTTTGCTCTGACCTTTCCAGGATCTGTATCCAGTAAATGCATGTCTTCAGGTTTTGGCGAGGTAAATGGATGGTGCATGGCATGGTACCTGTTTGTTTCTTCATCCCACTCTAGCAATGGAAAATCGACAACCCATAAAGGTGCAAACTCATCAGGTTTTCTCAATCCCAATTCCTCAGCCATATGCATTCTAAGTGTACTTAATTGACCTCTGGTTTTATTTGCATCACCTGCCATAACTAATAAAAGATGCCCTTTTTTTGCATCCAATTTGTCTGCCCAGCTTTTTAACTGTTCTTGATCGAAGAACTTATCTACAGAAGATTTAAAACTTCCATCCTCGTTGTATTTGACCCAAATAAGGCCATTGGCTCCTACTTGCGGTTTTTTAACAAAATCAACGATTTTATCTAATTGCTTTCTCGAGTAGCCTGCACACCCGGGAACAGCTATCCCTACCACTAACTCCTGAGCGTCAAAAACACCAAATCCTTTTCCTTTTGCCAGTGAATTTAATTCGCCAAACTTCATTCCAAATCGGATGTCCGGTTTGTCATTTCCATAGGTTTTTATGGCTTCTTCATAGCTCATTCTAGGGAACTCCTCAACTTCAACTCCTTTGATTTGTTTTAAAAGGTACTTTACCAGGCCTTCAAAAGTGTTGAGTATATCTTCCTGTTCCACAAAAGCCATTTCACAATCTATCTGTGTAAATTCAGGTTGTCTGTCAGCTCTTAGGTCTTCGTCTCTAAAACATTTAACAATTTGAAAGTATTTGTCAAGCCCACCTACCATTAATAGTTGTTTAAAGGTTTGAGGAGATTGAGGAAGTGCATAAAACTGACCCTCATTCATCCGTGAAGGAACTACAAAATCTCTCGCTCCTTCAGGAGTAGATTTGATCAAATAAGGCGTTTCAACATCGATAAATCCTTCTCTGGCAAGATAATTTCTGACCTCCATGGTCACATTTGATCGGAAAATCAAATTTTCCCGAACCGGTTTCCGACGAATATCAAGATACCTATATTTCATTCTTAGTTCATCTCCTCCATCAGTTTCGTTTTCTATTGTAAATGGGGGAGTTTTCGACTCATTGAGGATTACTAATTCTGAGACCAGAATCTCAATTTCTCCGGTAGGTATTTGCTTGTTTTTGGCTTCACGTTCAATAACTTTTCCTTTAACCTGTATCACAAATTCTCGTCCGAGTGATCTGGCTTTTTCAACCATGCTGGCATCTGTCCTTTCTTCGTCAAAGATCAGTTGTGTTAAGCCATATCTATCTCTTAGATCTACCCATACCATAAACCCCTTATCTCTGATCTTTTGAACCCAGCCTGAAAGCTGCACTTCCTGGCCCTCATGCTCCAATCTTAATTCTCCGTTGTTATGACTCCTGTACATAGTAATCTTCATTTTATTGAATCTGCAAATTTAATCAATTAGCTAAGAGTTGTTCACTTTTTAAAACAATTTTTCATTCAATTCATTCACGCTGATAGTTGTTTTCATTTTCTAATCATAAATGAAGCATAGTTTGTCTATTGCTTTTAATTAACTTTATATTTGTATAAAACTATTCGTGTGAATTCAGAAAGTATAGAAAATTCAAAACTTTACCTCGTCCCTACACCCATTGGGAATCTCGAAGACATGACCCTTAGAGCGATAAAAGTATTGAAGCAGGTAGATGTTATTTTAGCTGAGGACACGAGAACTTCGGGTAAACTTCTCAAGCACTATGACATAGAGACGCCAATGCTTTCTCATCATATGCATAATGAGCACAAAATGGTGAACCGTATTGTTGATAGAATCCTGAATGGAGAATCCTTTGCATTGATTTCTGATGCCGGAACTCCTGCCATTTCAGACCCTGGCTTTTTACTCACCAGAGCCTGTATAGAAAAAGGTGTTGAAGTTGAATGTTTACCAGGTGCAACCGCTTTTGTTCCTGCACTTGTAAATAGTGGATTTCCAAATGATAAATTTATTTTTGAAGGATTTTTACCCGTTAAAAAAGGAAGGCAAACAAGATTGAAAATGCTTTCTGAAGAAACCCGAACCCTGATATTTTACGAGTCTCCTCATAAGCTAGTTAAAACACTTGGTCATTTTGAAAGCTGTTTTGGAGAAGATCGCATGGTATCGGTGTCAAGAGAATTGACCAAATTATTCGAAGAAACTCGAAGAGGTACCTTAAAAGACATCAAAGCGCATTTTACAGAACATCCACCGAAAGGTGAAATAGTTATTGTACTAAAAGGAGATTCCCAAAAATAATTTTCTATCCTTTATGCAGCTCATTCTTCGTACATACAAATTACAACTTGAACATACTTTCAGGATCTCCAGACAATCCTATGGTCACAAGAAGGTGATGATCGTTGAGTTAAAAGATGGGGAATATTCCGGTTATGGCGAAGCATCTGAAAACCCATATTATCATCAAAGTGTGGATGATATGGTCCTGAGCCTGAGCAAAATCAAGCAAGTCATTGAAAAATATTTAGAAAGTACTCCAGAAATATTTTGGGAGAAAATGTATCCCTTATTAAAGGACAATATGTTTGCTCTTTGTGCATTGGATATCGCCTACAATGACCTTTATGCAAAAAAGAAGAAGAAAAAACTTTATGAGTTATGGAATTATCGAATCGAAAATAACATACTTTCCAATTTCACTAGTGGAATCGACAGTATCGAAAATATGATTCTTAAAATGAAGGAAACACCATGGCCCATTTACAAGATCAAACTGGGAACAAAGGAAGATCTTGCGATTGTAAAGGCTTTAAGAAAGCATACTGACGCCATTTTTCGAATTGATGCCAATGGTGCCTGGGAAGTTGAAGAAACATTACACAATGCAACTGAATTTAAAAAGTTAGGTGTTGAGTTTTTGGAACAACCTTTGGCGGCGGAAAATTTAGACGGTATTAAATATGTTTTTCAGCATGCTGCCTTACCTGTCATCGCTGATGAAAGTTGTCAGACTGAATCAGATATCGATCATTGTTATCAAAAATTTCATGGGGTCAATATTAAATTGGTCAAATGTGGAGGTCTTACTCCGGCAAGAAGAATGATCGCAAAGGCTAAGAAATTAAAGATGAAAACCATGGTGGGTTGTATGACAGAATCTTCAATCGGTATATCTGCAATTGCTCATTTGCTACCTTCATTAGATTATGTTGATATGGACGGAGCATTACTTTTGCGTAAGGATATTGCTACAGGGGTGACTATACAAAAAGGAAGGATAAATTATTCTGAACTTAATGGAACTGGAGTTGTTCTGACGGATAATGATCCTCTAATATTGATTAACTAATACATAAATAATTTTACTAAAATATGGCACAGGAAATAAAAACACAGTGGATGGGAAATATGCTTTTCAATGCAGATACATTGGGAGGAAATTTTAAAATTGATGCA
>JAAESS010000408.1 GCA_024229195.1 Flavobacteriales bacterium
ACTAACGCATTGGACATGGCAGGGTACCGATGTATTTTCTGGGGTCCGCTAACCGGACCAGGGGTCACTACGAAAAAAGGAAGGTTGCTTTCGCTATGCAATCGTCGATTTAATTTTTTCTGAACCGACCTTGATCCTGATGGGTGCCTGGTAGCAGATCAACTAAAGGTCTATGCCAAACACTTGAAATACGGGGTGCAGATAAACAAAAGGGGTTACTTCCGCGCTGGTTGGTGACCCTGCAAAAAACGATACTATTTTTGCGATGGACTGGTGTTTTTTATTGACAGGGACCTTTTAATGGGTGCCTAAATTGTGCCTGCCGTGCCTATTTTTTACTAAAAAACCCTAACATTTCCCAACTTAATGATTAATAAAAAATCCAATGGTTTTAGGATAGTTACTGAAAATATTGACTTTACGAACCAAAATATGACTTTAGTCACTTTTATAAATAAAGCCTAGCTCTATCTTTGTATCATAATTAATAACACAAATAACATGAAGAAGTTAGTGATTTTAGGTGCCGGAACAGCCGGAACAATGATGTTGAATAAATTACATCATGAACTTGATAAAGAGGAATGGGAAATCACCATCGTTGATCAATATAAAACACATTATTATCAACCAGGTTTTCTGTTTATCCCATTTGGAATTTACAATAAGAAAGACGTTATAAAACCGAAGTATGATTTTTTTCCTCCAGGAGTAAACGTGATTTTCAGCCCAATTGATAAGATTGTTGGTGAAGAGAATAAGGTGCTACTTGACGATGGGAAGGTATTGAATTATGATTTTTTGATCATTGCTACCGGGACTGAAACAAGACCTTCAGAAACGGAAGGCTTACAGGATAAATTATGGTATAAGGATATCTTCGATTTTTACACTGTTGACGGAGCTGTAGCTTTACAGAGAAAATTTAAAGATTGGGAAGGTGGAAAACTAGTGATGTGTATTCCTGAATTGCCTTATAAATGTCCGGTGGCCCCAATAGAATTTGTTTGCTTGGCAGAGGCTTATTTCGCAGAACGTGGAATGAGAGATAAAGTAGATATTAGTTATGTAACCTTAATGTCTGGTGCTTTTACAAAACCCGTAGCCTCGAAAGTTTTAGGTGATTTACTGGAAGAAAAAAACATCAAGGTAGAGGCTGACTTTTATTTGAGTCATGTTGACAATGAGAATAAAAAAATTGTTTCATACGATGATCGGGAAATTGATTTTGACATCTTAACAATTGTTCCTGTGAATATGGGATCTGACATGATCGAAAGAAGTGGATTAGGAGACGATATGAATTATGTTCCTACAGACAAACATACCCTTCAGTCTAAACAATTTGAAAATATTTTCGTGATTGGTGACGCGGCAAATATCCCTACATCTAAAGCAGGTTCAGTCGCACATTTTGCTGCTGAAATCTTAATGGAAAACCTTCTTGCAGCAATGGAAGACAGGGCTTTACCCGCAAAATTTGACGGACATGCCAATTGTTATATTGAAACGGGATACGGAAAAGGTGCCTTGATAGATTTTAACTACGAAACTGAACCATTACCAGGAACATTCCCATTACCAGGAATAGGACCATTTGATTTGTTGAAAAACACCAAAATGAACCATTATGGTAAAATATTATTTAGATGGATCTACTGGCATATTTTACTCAAAGGGAGAGAGTTACCAATTGAAGCAGATATGACAATGGCCGGTAAAAAAAGAGTGGCAGTATGAAAACAATAACAGAAGATACAAATGTTCAAATGCAGATTGATGCACTTGATAAAAAAATGGATCTGATTCTGGGTTATGTTCAGCAGCAGAATCTACAATCAAAAATGGTCGAGGATCTTGTGAGTGACTTGAGTATTGTAGGAAAAGATGCTTATGATTCAACGGTAGCAGAACTCGATAAGAGACAGGTCGAACTCGACCCCTCTGAGCTAACAGGTCTTGCCGTATCATTTTTAAGAAATGTTGGCAATATCAAGACTGTTATGGATACATTAGAGATGGCAGTTGATCTCGGTAAAGAAGTAGGCCCCATTGCCAATGAAGTGATCATTGATTTTACAAAACAAATGAATTCACTTGAACAAAGAGGTTACTTTGACTTTGTTAGAGAAATTGGACCTATAATAGACAATATCGTAACAGGTTTCAGTCCTCAGGATCTTAAAGAATTAGCAAATAACATCGTTTCTATTTTAACTATTATAAAAGAAATGACCCAACCAGAAGTACTGAACACAGTGCAAAATGCAATGAAAGCATTCAACAGTATGGAAACAGAGAGTGTTCCTTCTTATTCAATATGGAAATTGATGAAAGAGATGAACAGTCCTGAAATGAAAAAGGCATTGGGTTACGGAATTACATTTATGAAGAATGTATCGAAAGATGTGAATATCAAAGAATAAACAATTAAATAAATAACTTAAAAATAATATTATGGCTTTACAAACAATCGCAGGAGCACAAGTAAATGTATCTGAAGAAGGATATCTTGAAAACATGGAGGAATGGAATGAGAACGTTGCAAGAGAAATTGCAAGCGAGATTGGTATAGAATTAACCGAAAAACATTTTGAGGTATTGAATTATTTAAGAGATAAAACTGAAGCAGGTGAATCACTAACTATTAGAAAAGTTGGAAAATCTGGAATCACTGATATCAAAGGATTATACAAATTATTTCCAAAAGGACCTTTGAAGTTTTCTGCAAGAATCGCAGGTATTCCAAAACCAGCAAGTTGTGTATAATCAATTAATGAAAACGAAAATATAAGGATATGAGTTCAGAAGAAAAAAAACCTTTAGAAAAAGTCTGTATCATCTGTGCCAAAGGATCTTTGGAAGATGTATATGCAACTTTAGTGATGGCCAATGGTGCCGTAATGGAAGGAATAGAAACCAATGTGTTTTTTACTTTCTTTGGCCTTGACGGGATCACAAAAGAAAGAATGCTAGGCCTGCATACGGCAACAATCGGAAACCCAGCGATGCGTATGCCAGGTGGACTACCTTTTCCTACAATGTTAGGCGGATTACCAGGTGTTGAAGCGGGAGTCTCAAAAATGATGAGAAGTCAAATGGAAGAGCTGGATATGCCTCCGGTTGATGAGTTCCTAGAAATGATCACAGCAGGTGGTGGAATGATTTACGCTTGTAAACTCGCCGTAGATATGTTCAAATTGGAAAAAGAAGATCTTCATGAAGAAGTTGATTCTATCATAACGATCGGAGACTTCTATGGTCTTTGTGATGGAGACAGAACACAAATTATATTTACATAAAACATAATTGAGCTATTGCCTCAGGTAATATCTCGTTTTTTAGTGTTGATTTTGTAGAAACGGCAGTGCTGAGCACTGCCGTTTTTTTTGTATTGTTGTGTTGTTGAACCTTAAAGTTTATTTGCTTCTTCGCGCTTGTCTTCTTGCCTCTCTTTCTTCTTCTTGAAGTCTTTTTCTTTCTTCTTTGCGTTGTTGCTCCTGCTCGGGTGTCAAATAGTAATCAACAACCTGGCCATTGTAATACAATGAATCTCTATCGATAGTATTGACATCTACATTCTGTTCTTCGGCAACCTGTGAGGCATATTTTTCAAGTTCCGCTTCACTAACCCATCCGCCACCTAAAGATTTGTATAAGCCAATGTAAGAACTGAGCAGGTCTTGATAATTTTCACTGTAGGCCAGACGAGCATCGAATTCTTGTCTCTGATTTTCAATTACTTCTAAGTAACTCGTAACTCCCTGATAGTAACGTTGTCTTGAAAGACTACTTGCATTTTTAGCTGCCCGCATCTTCATTTCATTCGCGACGAGTTCTTCCTGATAGGTCGACAATTCAATCAGTGAATTATCTACTTCCAAAAGTGCAGTTAAAACAGTATTCTCATAGTCATATAAATATTGTTTGGTCAATTCTCTTTCGATATCTACCCTTCTTGCATTTTTTCCCCATTCAAATACAGGTCCCAGCAAACTTGCGCCTGCACTCCATCCAAGTCCATTGGACAAAAGATTAGAAAGATCTGCACTTCCTACACCTAAAAGTCCTGTCAAACTAATCGATGGAAAACGCATGGCTTGGGCTACACCTATCCGAGCGTTTTGAGCTCGATAAAATTGTTGAGTTTGCAAAATATCCGGTCTTCTCAACAATATTTCTGAAGGTATTCCGGTTGGAATGGAATCTGGGAGCGCGTAATCAGTTAGTTTTTTGGTGGTGATTATTGAGTCCATATTTCTTCCGAGTAACAAACTCAAGTTTTGCTCCGTGAATGCGATAAACCGTTTGAATCTCGGAACAGAAGCCTGTGTTATTCCCTTTTGAATTTCAGCTTGATTCACATCAATGATATGGGTATATCCCTCATCAAAACGGGCTTGAATAATTTGCAAGGTACTATCTCTTAAAGCAAGTGTGCTCTCGGAAATATATAGTCTTGTTTTATAATCCAACAGCTCGAAATAATTGGTTGCCACCTCACTGATCAAAGCAATTTCTATGGCTCTTTTTCCGTAAAATGAGGCCAGCATATCAGCCTGTGCTGCTTCTGTGCTTCTTCTGAATTTCCCCCAAAAATCCAGTTCCCAGCTAAACGTTCCAGCTGCATTATAAGATTCGAGATTATTTGATCCCGGGATATTGAACAATTGATTCGTGACACCGGCATTGGCCTGAACACCAATCTTAGGTCCCATATCTGCCTTGTTGAACTTCACATTAGCCCTGGCTTGTTCTATTCGACTCGCAGCGATCAATAAATTCTTATTTTCTCTTAAGGCTATCCCTATTAGGGTATCTAATGTAGGATCATGAAACAATTCCCACCATTTCAAATTGATAATACTATCAGTAGCATTATTCGTATAACGATAAGTCTGAGGTGTTTCATCCTCTGGTTCCTGATAATTTGGTCCTACCTTACAGGAATATACGATCCCTGAAAGCAGCAGTACAAATCCAATATTTCTTATAGTCTTTTTCATGCTTCTTCAGTATTTGTAGATTCTCCTTCAAGCGCTAATTGCCGTTCCCTTTGCTTCTCATATCCAAATACCTTTCCGATAAAGATAAATAGCATAGGATAAAGAAAGACCCCTAGAAATGTTGCCAGGGACATTCCGCCAAGCAAAGCCATACCCATAACTTTTCTTGCCTCCGCTCCTGAGCCTGATGCAATCACCAATGGGAAGACACCCAGGATAAATGAGAATGCCGTCATTAAGATAGGACGGAATCTTGATTTAGCTGCTTTCATAGCAGCATCATATAAACTTAGCCCACCTTGGAACTCGTCATTGGCAAATTCAACGATCAAAATAGCATTCTTAGCTGCCATTCCAATAAGCATAACAAAAGAAACCTGAGCAAAAATATTATTTTCAAAAGTGGGGCTCACCAATCTTGCAACCCATAGGGCAAACAAGGCTCCAAAAATTGCAAAAGGTGTTCCCAATAAGATACTTAATGGTAAGGACCAGCTTTCATATTGAGCAGATAAAATTAAGAATACAAACACCAGAGAAAAAGTAAGAATGATCATCAAAGAACCCGAAGCCTTTTCCTCCTGAAATGACATAGCATTCCAAGAATAACTCATATCAGCGGGAAGTTGCTCGGCTGCCACTTCTTTGAGCGCCTCTCTCGCTTGATTTGAAGTATATCCCAATGCCGGAGCACCTGTTACTTCAACAGACCTAAACAGGTTAAATCGCAAGGTGTAATCAGGTCCTGCAATTGGTTTAATGGTTGCTACAGTTCCTAATGGAACCATATTTCCATCCATATTCTTGATAAAGAAATTACTTATTTGACTTTCATCAACTCTATACTCAGGTTCAGCCTGAATATATGTTTTATACAATCGACCAAATCTTGTAAAATCATTCACATAAGATCCTCCCATAAAAGCACCTACAGTTGTGTATAAATCATTTAAATTGATACCGAGCTTCAATGCCTTCTCTCGGTCTATGTCCATGTAACGTTGCGGAACATTAGCCTGAAAAGTGGTAAAGGCACTTCCAATTTCCGGTCTGGCATTGGCTGCCTGAATAAATTTCATGGTATTTTGCGCTAAATAAGTTGGATCATTTCCTCCTCTGTCCTGCAACATGATACTAAAACCGGAACCATTACCCAAACCGGGAATCGCCGGTGGGCCAAAAGCAAAAACCTGTGCTTCCTTGATACCTTGCACCAGGGCCATATTCGATTTAGCGATCATATCATCTGCGGTAGCTGATCTTTCATCCCATGGTTTCAGGGAAGCGAAAAGGAAACCTGAGTTCGAAGTCATCGAACCGGCCAACATAGAATAACCAGGTGCTGCGGTAACGTACTCAACTTCAGGAAACTCTAACAATATATCTTCAACCTTTTTAGAAACCTCATTAGTTCTTTGGAGTGAGGCCGCGTTAGGTAATTGAATATTCACATAAAAATACCCCATATCCTCTGCGGGGATAAACCCTCCAGGTACCAGATAGCCAAAAACTCCTGCTCCAACAGTCATCAATAAGATAAACACCACACCCCGCTTGAGCTTTCTACCCATTATATTGGTAAAACTCATATACGATTCAGTGGTACGGTCCATCCCTTTATTAAATTTACCAAAGAACCAACCCAGCGGACCTTTATAGGGAACAGGCTTTTTTAATAGTATCGAACATAAAGCCGGACTTAAAGTCAAGGCATTTACAGATGAAACGATTACAGATACCACAATTGTTATTGCAAATTGCTGGTAGAGTAACCCTGTTATTCCTGCCATTCCTGCAACCGGAATAAATACGGCAATAAGCACCAGGGTAGTTGCAATTACCGGTGCCGTTACTTTTTTCATGGCATCAAAGGTGGCCTCCTTGGTTCTCATTCCTTTTTCAATGTTGACCTGAACAGCCTCTACAACAACAATCGCATCATCCACAACAATACCAATGGCTAGTACCAATCCCAAAAGGGACAATACATTAATGGTAAATCCTAAGGCAGGAAAAAACATAAAGGCACCAATTAAAGATACCGGTATGGCCAATGTTGGAATCAGCGTTGCTCTCCAATCCTGTATGAATATAAATACCACAAGAACAACAAGAATTAATGCAATGATCAGCGTGACAACAATATCTTTGATACCGGCTGTGATCGGTGCTGTTGAATCAAGAGATACATCATAAGAAATACTCTCTGGAAAACTCGACTTGAGTCCCTCCATATTTTCAATAACCTGTTCAGCTAATTCCACAGCATTTGAGCCAGGAGCTTGATACAAGGCAATAATAGCAGCAGTTTTACCATTTAATCTCGGAAACATATTATAGGTTTCAACACCAAGATTTATTGTGGCAACATCTTTCATTTTAATTTGAGAACCATCAGGATGGGTTCGCACAACAATTTCTCCAAATTCCTCAGGAGAATTAAACCTTTCTGGAAGTCTTACTGTATAAGTAAATTCTGTACCCGGTGGAGAGGGTTCTGCACCAAATTTACCTCCCGGAACAATAACATTTTGTTCATTGATCGCCTTTATAATTTCAGGTACGGTTAAGCCCATTTTTGCTAAGCGGTCAGGTTTGATCCATATCCTCATCGAATAATCAGCAGCTCCCATCACATCAACCCTACCAATTCCTTTTACTCTTGCCAATTGATCCTTGATATTGATCAAAGCATAATTTCCAAGAAAATCCTGGTCATATCGACCATCAGAAGTCAAAGTGATCAGCATCAAAATATTTGGTAAGGACTTCTGCGTTGTTACACCAAATTTCTTTACAGATTCCGGTAGTTTAGCTGTTGCTGCAGAAACAC
>JAAESS010000409.1 GCA_024229195.1 Flavobacteriales bacterium
TGAATTTTTTCTTCTCTATCGCGTGTCGTTCTTTAGCGGATGAAAACATACCATTACAAGTGATTGACCATCTCCGCTTTTGTGATCCCATGAACATTGCACTTATTATCTGAATTCTTGGAGAATTATTGACTGAATAACATGAAGAATAGTGACGGTATTTAACGTGTGTGTATCATGATTTTTCTTAGCTGTTTTATTCAGATGATTTCTTTGCCCTCTTTGCTTCATCAGACGTGGTCGCTTCTTTAGCGCGGGCTGACGCTTTGGCTTTTTGGTTTTCAGCTTCTTCTTTTGCTTTTAATTCCCTAAGAAAAAGCTCAAATTCCCGTTTATTATTATCCGCTACGACCAGGGTAAATTTAAAATTTTTCTTGCCCTCAAATATTCGGGTTATTAGTAACCTTCTGGCATTCAAGACCCTTAATTCACGATCTGTGTTTAGCATTACAGTTTTATTAGATTGTTGAACCCTGTTATTCCTGTTATTCCTGTTATTCCTGTTATTCCTGTTATTCCTGTTATTCCTGTTATTCCTGTTATTAAGGAAAGCCTCACGGTATTTAATTTCTTTATCAACCTTAACCAATTCCTCTGCAAGCCGACTTGAACACTTGTACAGCAAATGATAATCATCTCTTTTAACAATTATCTCTTTGATTTTAATTTTATTATCATTGTCTGTTTTAATCCTCATCGTTTGATAGGGTCTATCGTAATCAAATGATCCTTCCATTTGATTATCATCTTCAGAGTCAGGAGGAGGTTTCACTTCTAAGCTGCTAATTTCAGACCATTCAGCAAAAGTTACTTGTTTTGAACTTTTATTCGTTTTATCGTTATCCTTCGACTGCACCCTTTCATTTTGATTCGATTTTTTTAGAATTGATTTGGGTGTTTCATAGTCAGAATCATACACGACTTCTATTGGTACCCCATCGTTATCTTCATCTACCTCTAGCGCTAAAGTATTCGCCATAAGTACTGCTTCTTCTTCTACTGCTTCTTTTTCTGCTGTAATTAAAGCGCTTTCTAAAGTTTCATTATTTAGGGTTGCGGCAAGAAGAACCTTATCACATAAATCTTTGATTTCCATGGATATAATCGAGGAATTATCAGAAGACAATAGATCCTTATATGGTCCATCCTCTTCTAATACATTTGCAGCAAAAATGGCTAATTGTGTCAGTTTCTGTGTCTGATTAGTATTTTCCACGGTCTTTAATGCGCGCGTCAAAAATCTCAGCAGTGCATCAACAGTCGTTGTCTGAGGGTTTAAAATACCTTGTTTATTTAACGCATCATATAATTCAGCAGCATTGATTTTCATTTTCAATCTTTGTCGAAAGACAGGATTCTGGATAAATGAAGAAGAAGCATTACTGCCTCCTGACGAGGGGAATTCTAAGGTAGGTGCAACCTTAATGATTGCTTTCGCAAGCTTTTGCTTATCGTTGAAAATGCCTGGGATAGCGCTTTGCAAGCGCGATACTTTAGTAGCGTTAATGGATTTATTAGAAAATATGCTCACAGCATTCGGCTACATAAATAAATTATTTAGGCTATGTTCTCGTAAATTGTTGCTATGCTGATATAGATCCAGTTAACGAGGATTTGATCATGATTCCTGCACAATTTACAAAGCTGATTTCAGAGTTAGAAAGCTTAACTGACATCCAAGTTCGCTATGTAGAGAAGTTGTTGAAAGGCA
>JAAESS010000410.1 GCA_024229195.1 Flavobacteriales bacterium
AATATTGCTATTCTATTGGTATGCAGCCGACACAAGGTGTCATATCAAATCAATACTCATATATCATACAAAAAAATCCCAGAAAGTAATTCCTGGGATTTAATAATTGTCGAGCATTCATACTCATTAGAATAGTTTCTTAGTTGTTCAAAAGATCGTTTTTATATGGAAAACGTGCATGTTACTTTCTGGCATTCTGATGGGAGTGAGGTAACGGCCTCTTTACCAGGTTGGGG
This sequence comes from Flavobacteriales bacterium, assembly GCA_024229195.1. Taxonomy (GTDB): domain Bacteria; phylum Bacteroidota; class Bacteroidia; order Flavobacteriales; family Flavobacteriaceae; genus Lutimonas. The sequence goes on from JAAESS010000410.1 coordinate 237, forward strand.
GATTTCATTTTCTGGAACATATTATTTTGAAAACAGTTTAAACCCTTTTATTAGAGGTGGTTTTGCAAAAAATGACGGAACACTTTTACAGAAATCACTTACTGCCGGACTCGGTTATCAACCGCAGTCAGGGGGTAATTTATTAGGATTTGCAGTAGGTTGGGGTGAGCCCAATGAAACAACTTTTTCAGAAGGGCTGGACAATCAGTTCACTGCAGAACTATTTTATCGACTTCAGATTTCTAAACATTTTGTAGTTGCACCTGATATTCAATATCTGATCAATCCGGCATTGAACCCTGATGAATCCTCTATTTTTATTTGGGGTATTAGGGGAAGAATAAATTTGTAGAATATATTATCTCATAAGGATTGTCAAAATTGGTGGGTCGTGTAGGGAATGATACTCATTGGCCACTAATCGGTTCCTGCACTCGGCGACCAAGTGTTGTAAATCTGCGATAAGCCAGATGATGATGAGACTTATTTCTGGTTTATCTGTACTTACGGTAGATGATGATGGCTGCTGCAAGGCCGAGAAAACACAGGCCACTGATCAGAGAGAACAATATTTGGAATCCTGTGGCACCCGGCCAGGCATCTAGGACAAAACCTGACACCACTGGCGCAATCCAGTCGGGCGTGTAGCCTATCACTGACACCAAGCCCACGGCGGTGCCTGTTAGCTTTAAGGGTACACCTCCCTGTTCCATGAGTGCGTAGTAAATGCCACGCGTGGCGTACACTGCGAGCGTCATGGCTACGCCTATGATCAGGAACAATGGTAATAGAGCAGGCGAACCGGGCACGATGGCAAGCATCAGGAACCCTGCAGTCATGATGATAAACAGCACCAAGACCGACCAGGCGATACCGATCCGGTCAGCAACAACACCCGCGATAACGGCTGCCATGGTGGCTACAAAGTATTTGCTCGTCCCGACAGCACCACCCCAAACATCACCCAATTCATAGACCACCGTAGCATATGGCGTGAAATATATGGTTCCCCACATCCCCCAACTGGTCATCATCACCACCAGGCTCAGCAACCAAACAATCGGCATTTTCATAACCCCTTGCAGCTTGACCCGTGAAAATGCCACCAGCTGAACCGGTGCTTCAGATTGCGGAGTCGCCGTATCTTTCATGACAAACCAAACCAGTACAGCCATAAGCATTATCGTGGATGAAATTATATTGATGTTGGTTGCCAGCGCCTCCGAGTTACTCCCCATCCAGGCAAAAACAATCAGAAACAAAGAAGCAGAAACAGCATCGTTCAGGTTTCGTCCTCCTTCAAGAATACCGAAGGCCTTGCCCTGCTCGTCTCGGCCACCCCAGTTGCGGGTTGCCTTGATCATTGCGGCCCAGAAAATGAGGGCAGCTGACACGCCCCATAGCCCGTAAAGCACGAGGCAGACTTCAAAAGAAGGAACTTGCGCGAAGATGAATCCGCCCATGGCGGAGATCAGCAGTGCAATGCTCATTAATTGCCTCGATGGGAATCGATCCGCGACCCAACCGCCGGGGATATAGGTCAACATCGCCATGAACCCGGCGACTCCTGACAGCATGCCAATCTGGGTGTTGGAGAATCCAAAGGCATCCTGCATAGGGACGTAATACACGTCCTGGAAATAGGGCAGCCACCAGATAAGGCTGCCGGCCAGGCACAAGAGCACCATGGTTAGCCATTTCTCAATTCGCGAACACAAGCCGATTTCTGACTCAACGTTGCCTGTGATTGCCTTTTTCATTGTGTTATATTATAAAAGTTTATGTTATTAATTTTTACCGAATCAGTAATTTGAATATCGAAGGAAAAAAAATCTTTTTCTTTTAGTATCCCAAAATTTCCTGAATACATATCATAACTAAGATTATACTCTGCAAACAAATTTCCCTGAGAATAAACGATTCCTTTCTTATTCTAGTATACAAAAAAGAAAAGGATTTCCTTTTACTTCTTAGATTTTTTCCTTGAACTCAGCCCTCTCACTTGGCGTTATTTGGTTCAATGACCAGAATCAATTATTACCGAGGAATAACGCTAATTGTATTTTCAGCTGCCTTGATTTTCGGATGTGAGCAATCGACAGATCAAACGGATATAAAAAATAAATCTGTATTTGAATATGATGAAACAGCCTTTACTACTGCCAAACCTTGGACCTCAGAGGATTTTAGAAATAATGTTGATAATTTTCAGTTTGCCATTATTGGTGACAGAGGAGGAGGTGCTAATCCGAGAGGCACTTTTGAAATAGCCATTGATCAGCTCAACTTATTGCAACCGGAATTTGTGATGAGCTTGGGTGATTACGTCGAGGGTTATACTTCTGAGCCCGAAGTGATGAAGAATCAATGGGAAGAATTTGATGATATTATATCAAAGCTTCAGATGCCTTTTTTCTTTGTTCGAGGGAATCATGATATCAATACGCCAATTACGCGAGAGGTATGGACTGAGCTAAGAGGACCGAATTATTACTATTTTACATATAAAAACGTACTGTTTATTGTGCTTGATACTGAAGGTGCATAAGAGTCAGCGGCCCCTGAACTGGAGGCAGATCTCTCTACTTACAATGACCTTAATATAGATGACCCTGTGGCGGCGAAAACTTTTGCTGCTTAGGTTGATCTGATTAGCAGGGTTCAGGAGATTGTTTCGAATGAACCTCCCAAAATTGATTTCCCGGAGGAGCAGATCAAGTGGTTCAAAAAGGTGATTGATGATCATAAAAATGTACGATGGACACTACTTTTCCTTCACCAGCCTGTATGGAATAATCCTTCAGAGAGTTTTATAAAAATGGACTCGTTTATTCAAGATCGTAACTTTACATTTTTTACCGGCCAGACCGCAACACGTCGCTAACGAAAAACTTCAGTCTCACTGAGGTTTTTTTGTTTTTAGGGGTTTTGAATCATTAATTTGATATATTTATGATCAAGAGGGTAATCCTTAAATGATACCTATACAAAAGATACAGTGTATTTAGATGTGTGCTCGAGGAAGCTGAAGAAGGGCTTTAAATTTGTTTATTTTTTATGCTCAATTTTTGACATTGCCAGCTCAGCAATAGCAGTTATTGATAAGGATGGATTAACACCAGGGTTTGCAGAAATCATCGAGCCGTCAATCACATACATATTTTTGTAACCAAAAACCTTGTTGTATTTATCGATAACGCCTGTTTCTTGATCTTTTCCCATAACAGCACCGCCTAAAATATGAGCTGTTGATGGAATTCCCAGAAGGGCTTCTCCAACGAAAGAGGTGGCCTTGCCATCAACTAGGTTTTCATACATAGAAGTTAATTTTACTGACTCAGCAATAAAAGGAGTAGGTTTTTTGCCTGAGCTAATCAAAGATTTCATACTTCCAAAAATGTTTCTTTTAAAGATAATGGTGCTATCAAGTGTTTGCATAAATAAGAGTACCACTGTTTTTTTTGCCCAACTATTCTTGAAATAGATCTTAAAATATTTTTTAGGAGATTTTATAAAGTTCCAAAAGATATTAGTATACCTTATAAATTGGTTTTTTGATGCTGAATACGGGATATGAAGAGGTTTCCATGCATTAGAGCCTTCACCATACCGAACAATTTCTAAATGACTGTTCTTATCAGTATGTAAAATACTTCCTATTGCCACCCCTTTGGAAAAATTGAGATCCTTGTTAGTGGTAGAAACGCTTACCAAAGTTTCGTTGTTGGTCCTGATATCGTGTCCCAATTTGTTAGAAAGTCTAGGCAATGATGTTTTTTTTAGACTGAGAAGTAATTTGATAGTTCCCATAACACCGCCTGATATAACAACACCTTTTGATCTGATTATTTGTTTCTTTTTGAAAAGTCTTGTGCTGTCCTGTATGATCACTTCATATCCGTCTTTACCATCTTTTCCACCTATTGGTTTTATATCAAGTACTTCTTTTTCGGATAGTATTTTTGCTCCATTTTTCTGTGCCAGATGAAGGTAGTTTTTATCAAGGGTGTTTTTTGAATTATTTCGGCATCCTGTCATGCAAGCACCACAGTAATTGCATCCTATTCTTTCCGGTCCTTTTCCTTCAAAATAAGGGTCAGGATATAAGACATTAGGTTTTCCGAAAAAAACTGAAACATTGGTAGCAGAAAATTGACTTTCTTTTCCAAGTTTTTGAGACATTTTACGCAGCGCTTTATCACTATCGAACAATAGTGGGTTTTTAGCTGCTCCCAACATTTTCAATGCAATTCCGTAGTATGGTTTTAAATCTTCTTCCCAGTTAGCGAGCTCGCTCCAACTTCCGGATTTGAAAAAAGCAGATTTTGGAACTGGTAATGTATTTGCATATACTAGGGACCCCCCTCCAACACCTACACCAGAGGCAATGGTAATATGTCTGAAAAAAGACATTTTCATGATGCCAAAGCATCTTAACACCGGTATCCAAAGCCATTTTTTGAAATCCCAATTGGTTTTAGCAAAATCAGTTGCCCGATACCATTTGCCTTTTTCAATAACAAGTACTTTATATCCTTTCTCCGATAATCTTAGTGCACTCACAGAACCACCAAATCCACTGCCCACAATGATATAGTCATATTCCATTTTACAGCGTTTTAAATTTAGATACTACAACAAAGCATATTTTATATGAAAGCCTACCGGCAATAAAGTAGTGAGTTACGATCAAATATATGAATACCTTTTTGATAATTGTACTATTAAAAAAAACTCTTTTATGGTTTAGATGATCAACTTTCAGATCGCAACGTATCAAATCTATTTTTGGTTTTTGTTTTCCAACAGAAGATTAGTAATCGAAAGTCTTACTGATCTGTTCAGAGCGTTCGGATGATTATTAATATAATTCACTAATTCTTTTCTTATGCTCTCTAAATAATCGTCAGAATCATCATCTGAGATTGTCTTATGAGTTTTTACAAACCGTTTAACAATAATGATTTGTTTCTTACTGTTCAGTTTTAAGAAATCGCTACCAACTAAAACACTATTTCTGCTATTCATTGTAAAGCTCAATGATGCACCAGCAGTATGGGTATATTGATTTTCATTATCATTATAATATTTGTAGCCAATGCTCGCCTCAATACCCGAGTTAAATAGATAAGATGTTGTGGCAGAAATAGTATAATCAGAGTCCGTATTTTGATCATCAAATGAATTATTAATCCCTGAATACGTCAAACTATGGGTCCAGTTTTCTATATTCATTTCCATAGAGGCTGTAAAAACACTTTTCATTTGTCCCTTTAGCCCCATATCATTGTCAATAATACCATATTCCAAAAATGGAGTTAATACGGTTTCATTATTCAATTCAATATTATAAAATGTACTCGCGACAAATCTTTTTTCATCGGCAAGGCTATCTTTAGCGACATTGTTTTCCAAATCAAAGCTCAAATGAGTGACTTTCTGATTCATGTAAGCTACATGAATAAATAAGTCTTCAACCCCTACAAAATTAGATCCGTCAATTGCTATGCTATAGGAATCCAAACTTCCTGTATTTGAAGGGCCTCCGTATTCCCTTTCGAAGACACCTCTTCGGGTGATATATGAATCTGATAGATTTGTATTATCGGCCATAAAAAGGGATGCACTTAATG
>JAAESS010000411.1 GCA_024229195.1 Flavobacteriales bacterium
AGGTAATCAACGTGCTGCTGAATGGGCAGATATGCAGAAAAACCATATCCATTTTCTTTCTCAAAATTTTAGAGATTTTGAGAACACATACATGAAAAGAAGTCGTGATTATGGTTTACCTGAATCCGTGAGCTGACGCTAAAAAATACAGTTAAAACAAGAAAACCTGTTGGTTTATAGTAATTTAAGTTACCACACCAAAATCACCCAACAGGTTTCCTCATGAATAAAGCATTCAAACTCGACACAGGCAATGATTCTCTTCACAGTATTGGCGGAATATTTTTAGGCGGCCAAGTCCTTCAACAAAGCGAAATTGATCATGAGTTCAGCTCCGATCACAAAGCTCATCATATCTTTCAAGATGTTGATATCTTCAAGTCGCAGGTTGGTCTGCTGATTCAGGGGCGTGAACGCTTCACAGATATTAGTCAGTTTCGTGAAAATGAAGTCTTTATGAAATCACTCGGATTAAATAAAGTTCCATCAGAGGAACGTTTGCGTCAACGATTAGAAGTCATGTCTTCTGAGCATGAAGTGCGTTTAAAGTCCGCTAATACGAAGCTCCTTCAAAAGCAATCGATAGGCAGCTTATCAAGAGGCGGAATGGATTTCATTCCACTCGATATGGATGTATCCCCCATGGACAATTCCGGGACTCATAAAGAAAACGTGAGCTGGACATATAAAAATCATGACGGATTTTCTCCCATGTTTGCCTACCTCGGGACTGAGGGTTTTATGCTAAATAATGAACTACGTCCAGGTTCACAACATGCACAAAAAGGAATGCCAGAGTTCTTAGACGAAAGTTTTGCTATGATCAAAAAATTAAAGCTTAAGCACCCCGTACTCCTTCGTTTAGATTCCGCTCACGATGCTGAAATTAATTTCGGGCACCTTCCTGATGATCAATATTTTTTGATTAAACGGAACCTAAGAAAGGAACCTAAAGAACAGTGGTTATCCAACGCACGGCGTTTAGGACGGCAGCTTAAATCTCGAGATGGTAAGAGTGTCTTTGTCGGGGAACTCCATCATAGACAGCCTGGAAATAATGAAGAGCATAAAGTAGTTCCGGTTATTTTTAAAGTTACGGAGCGACTTGAGGATCAAGATGGCAATCGACTTTTGATGCCAGAGATCGAAGTGGAGACTTATTGGACAAATTTACCTTTGGAAGCCGAGGATGTGATCGAACTTTATCACGATCATGGAACCAGTGAGCAGTTCCATAGCGAATTGAAGAGCGATATGAATGTAGAGCGTTTACCCTCGGGGAAATTTAAAGCGAATCAATTCTTTTTGCACTGTGCCATGCTGGCCTTTAATATTCTCAGAGTCATTGGTAATCATCTTATCCATAATAAATCTTTGGCTCCAGTAAAAATCAAAGTTCAACGGCGACGCTTACGTTGTGTGATACGTGATTTGATTTTTATCGCTTGTAAACACGTAAAGCATGCAGGAGATGATTTTCTTAAATTTGGACGACATTGTCCTTGGTTTAAGCTGTATCAAAAAATATCATTTAGCCTTTAAATAACCGATAAAAATCTTGTGAAAAAGCTCGTTTAATGAGCTTTGTGATTCGCCTTGTTCTGATCAGGTGAAAAACTCTTAATCCTAGCTCTTTAGGGGAGATTTAGCCGAAAAATCACTCAGTATGCATTGGTCAATAGTTAGATTTTTCCTTTAGAGTCGACAGTGAGTACAAAATTACTCGGCACCATCGCAGTTTTACGAATCACAAAACGCCATCACGGATTCAGGATGTTTCTACTTTTATTCAGCTTGTTTTAGGACTTTTGCAAAAGGCTCGTGAGAGAAGATATTAAATTCACAGTTAAAGCAAAAAATGGTCGCGGTCTTTTACGCGCTGAAAAAGATGGCATTCTCTTAACCCAGTATCTGGATG
>JAAESS010000412.1 GCA_024229195.1 Flavobacteriales bacterium
TATTCTGGAGGCTTGTAGAGCATTTCCGATAAAACATTTAGTTTATGCTTCATCCAGCTCTGTTTACGGATTGAATGAAAATATACCCTTTAAAACAAGTGATCATACTGATCATCCTTTAGCGATGTATGCTGCAAGTAAAAAAGCCAATGAAATGATGGCACATTCCTATTCACAGCTTTATGATATTCCTACGACTGGTCTAAGATTCTTCACAGTTTATGGACCTTGGGGAAGACCAGATATGGCCCTTCACATTTTTACAAAAGCTATTGTTGAAGACAAGGAGTTTGAAGTATTTAATTTTGGAAAAATGAGTCGTGATTTTACATATGTAGCAGATATAGTGGAAAGCGTAAAACGATTGATTCCACTTCCTCCAAAAGGCAGCAACCCAAATTTTGATCCGAAAAACCCAGATCCTTCCATCAGTTCAGCTCCATATCATATTTTTAATATTGGAAATAACAGTCCGGTAGCCCTTATGGATTATGTGCATGCTGTAGAAAAAGCTTTAGGTAAGAAAGGTAAAATTATATATAAAGAATTGCAACCCGGTGATGTACCTTCTACCTATGCAGATGTACAAAGTTTATATGATTATATTGATTTTAAACCATCTACCACAATACAGGAAGGTATTCAGGCGTTTGTAGATAGATATTTAGAACTTAACAAGAAATGAATAAGGAATTAAAAATAGCTATAACGGCGGCAGTCCAGGGAGGAGCTGCCATCATGAAAATTTACGCCACTGATGATCTTGGTGTAGAATACAAAGAGGATGAATCTCCACTAACATTAGCAGACAAAGATTGTAATGATGTAATCAATTCTTATTTGATTAATACAGTGCACCCAATTATCAGTGAAGAGAACAGGCAACTTGAATTCGAAGATAGAAAGGATTGGGATACTTGTTGGATCGTTGATCCATTAGATGGTACCAAAGAGTTTGTAAAACGCAATGGTGAGTTTACTGTAAACATTGCCTTAGTCGAAAATGGAAAACCTTTGTTAGGGGTTATTTATGTTCCGGATACAAAAGAGTTATATGTGGCTGATGTAAAAAAACAGAAAGCAGCAAAGTTTATTCTGGAAAAACATGAAGTTGATGCAGAATCTTTAGATATTGACGCATTTCTAATCGGACCAAAAAACACAAGTACTGAATTAGTGCGTGTTGTTGGTAGTAGATCGCATATGAGTGAGGCTACAGAGGATTTTGTTGGATCACTTAAAGGGATTTATGAAAAAGTAGATATTGTGTCAAAGGGCAGTTCACTTAAATTTTGCTTGGTGGCAGAAGGAAAAGCAGACGTATACCCTCGTTTTGCTCCTACCATGGAGTGGGATACAGCAGCTGGTCAGGCAATTTGCGAAGCAGTTGGTTTGCAGGTCATCTCAAAAGAAACGAATAAACCATTGTTATATAACAAGGAGAATTTATTGAATCCTTGGTTTATTGTTAAATAAAATGAAAGACCAGTCGCGTAAAAGACATTTTGCTAAAGCAATTACCTGGCGTATTGTGGGAACTATTGATACGATATTGTTGTCATGGTTGATTTCAGGAAATCCGCTTACCGGTTTGAAAATCGGTTTTACGGAAGTACTGACTAAAATGGTTTTGTATTATTTGCATGAGCGCGTGTGGTTTAAAATTAATTTAACCAAAGATGGAAAATTATTAGAAAGTAGAAAACGCCATATAGGTAAGACAATTACATGGAGGTTCGTGGGTACGATAGATACGATGCTATTGGCCTGGTGGATTTCTGGAAACCCATTAACTGGAATGAAAATTGGTATTGCAGAATTATTTACAAAGATGATTTTTTACTATTTGCATGAACGTATGTGGCATAGAAGTAGATTTGGACTAACTGAAAATAATGTAAAAGAAGCATGAAAGAAAATATCATCAGACATAGTTATGAAGTAAGTAAATCTCAACGGCAAAAGTTACTCGATCAGAATTCTTTATTACTGTGGTTTACAGGATTATCCGGATCTGGAAAATCTACAATTGCGAATGCCTTGGAGTATAAATTGCATAAGGAAGGCATAAAAACCTATGCATTAGACGGTGATAATATTAGAAAAGGCATCAATAATGATTTGACATTTAGTCCAGAGGATAGAAAAGAAAACATAAGAAGAATTGCTGAGGTTGCTAATTTGTTGGTAGACACAGGTATTGTGGTATTGGCAGCATTTGTGTCACCCTACAAAAAAGATAGGGAAAACATTGCTCGAATAGTTGGAAATGATAACTTTGTCGAAATTTTTGTAAACACTTCTATTGAGGAATGTGAACGGAGGGATGTAAAAGGATTATACAAAAAGGCTAGAGCAGGTGAGATTAAAGACTTTACAGGAGTGAATGCTCCTTATGAGGCACCAGACAAACCGGATGTTGAAATTATAACCGACGGTTTATCCATTGAAGAATGTGTTTCAAAAATATATGATGAAATTAAACCAAAATTAAAAATATGACAAAGTATTTTTTAAATTATTTAGATGAATTAGAGGCAGAAGCAGTATTTGTATTGCGTGAGGTTTATGCCCAATTCCAGAATCCTGTTATTTTGTTTTCAGGAGGTAAAGATTCCATAGTATTGGCACATTTAGCCAAAAAGGCTTTTTACCCGGCCAAGGTTCCCTTTCCATTGATGCATATCGACACAGGGCACAACTTTCCTGAGACCATTCAGTTTAGAGATGATTTGATTAGTAAATTGGGAGCGACTTTATTGGTTGGTTCTGTGCAGGAAGCTATTGATACGAATAGGGTAGTTGAGGAGCAGGGAAAAAATGCAACCAGAAACGAGTTGCAAATTACTACTTTACTTGATGCTATTGAAAATAATCAAGTAGACTGTGCGATTGGTGGAGGTCGAAGAGACGAGGAAAAGGCAAGAGCCAAAGAAAGATTCTTCTCACATCGAGATGACTTTGGACAATGGACACCTAAAAATCAACGACCTGAACTATGGAATTTGTTCAATGGAAAGATGAGACAAGGAGAACATTTTAGAGCATTTCCAATCTCCAACTGGACCGAGATGGATGTATGGAACTATATTACAAGAGAAAATATTGAGATCCCATCACTTTATTTTGCTCATGACAGAAAAGTAGTGTGGCGAAATGGTAGTTGGATTCCTGTTTCAGAATATTTGATCATGCAGGAAGAAGAAGAAGTTGTGACTAAAAAGGTAAGATTCAGAACACTTGGAGATATAACAATTACAGGTGGTATCGAGAGTGATGCAGATACCTTAGAAAAAATTGTAGAGGAAGTTGCAGCCATGAGAGAGACTGAAAGAGGTAATAGAGCTGATGATAAGCGCTCAGAATCCTCTATGGAAGACAGAAAAAAACAAGGTTATTTTTAACATAAAGTAAAAGAAAAAGTATTATGAGTATTGATAAAAACCAACTTTTAAGATTTACCACAGCAGGAAGTGTTGATGATGGTAAAAGTACCTTGATCGGAAGATTGCTTTATGATTCAAAATCTATTTTTGAGGATCAGATAGCCTCTGTTGAAAAAACAAGTAAGCGAAAAGGTTTAGAAACTGTAGATTTAGCTCTTTTTACGGATGGATTAAGGGACGAAAGAGAACAAGGGATTACCATTGATGTAGCTTATCGTTATTTTACAACTCCAAAACGTAAATTTATTATAGCCAATACTCCTGGACATGTTCAATATACCAGGAATATGGTAACAGGAGCATCAACAGCCAATGTAGCTTTGGTACTTATCGATGCCAGAAAAGGTGTGATAGAGCAAACCAAAAGACATTCTTTTATTGCCTCATTGTTGCAGATATCACATATTATCGTTTGTGTGAATAAAATGGATCTGGTTGATTATGACGAAAAAGTTTTTGATGATATTGTAGAACAATATGAGGAGATGTCCGGGAAAATGATGATCAAGGATGTTCGTTATATTCCATTATCTGCTTTAAATGGGGATAATGTAGTAAATCGATCTGATAAAATGCCATGGTACCAGAATGCTCCATTACTACATACTTTAGAGACCATTCATATCACGAGTGACAATAACATGGTAGATGCAAGGTTTCCTGTCCAAACAGTATTGAGACCACAAGATGAGGAAAATCACGACTACAGGGGCTATGCCGGATCAGTTGCTGGAGGTATTTTTAGGGTAGGAGATGAGGTAAGACTTTTACCTTCTGGGTTCGAATCGAAAATAAAATCTATCAATCTTTATGAAGAGGAGGTTCACCAAGCTTTTGAAGGAATGAGTGTTGCCATGACTTTGGAGGATGACATAGACTTAAGTAGAGGAGATATGATCGTTAAATCGAACAATTTGCCTGTAAAGGATCAGAGACTATCTGCGATGATCTGTTGGTTCCATGAAAACCCGGCACGTCCAAGAGCAAAGTATATTTTGAAGCATACGTCAAATGAACCGATGGCAATGATTACCGAGGTCGAATATAAAGTTGATGTAAATACATTGAAAAGAATTACCGATGACAAGGAGATCAATATGAATGATATTTGTAAGGTCAAGATTCGAACTACTGCTGCCATCATGATGGATGAGTATTCCAGAAATAGAAAAA
>JAAESS010000413.1 GCA_024229195.1 Flavobacteriales bacterium
AAAAAAAAATGATTTTATTGAATAATTAATAAAAATAACCCCTGTACTTAGCTATATATGAGCTATTTAGTTTCTTTTAATCTTGAAGATCCAGGTATTCTAATCTTTCTTCTGTTTTTGATTTTATCCACTGTTTTATTTGCATATCAAGAATAGCCAAAGGAATGCAGCCTGTTTGTAACACGACATGATGAAATTCTCTTATATCAAAATCCTCACCTAAAGCTTCCTTTGCAATATTTCTTAATTCCAAAATTTGAAGCTGCCCTATTTTATATGACAAGGCTTGACCAGGATTGGCCATATACCTTTCAATTTCACTTGTTATGCTGGCTTTTGATTCCGCTTCATTATCTAGCGAGTACTGAATGGCCTGCTCTCTGGTCCATCCCATAGAATGTAAACCAGTATCAACAACCAATCGAATTGCCCTGTGCATTTCGGCACTCAGGGTACCAAAATACTGGTATGGATCATCGTATAAACCTAATTCCTTCCCTAAAGATTCAGCGTATAAGGCCCAGCCTTCTCCATAAGCGCTATACCATAAATTTTTTCTGAATTTTGGTAAAGAATCATTTTCTTGTGTCAATGCTATTTGATAATGATGCCCAGGAATCGCTTCATGCAGAAACAAAGATTCATCACTGTACACATTATATTTTGTTGCATCCGGAACAGGAACATAAAAAACTCCTGGTCGATTATCTTTTAATGATCCTATATTGTATTCAGCACTGGCAGAAGCTTCTCTAAAAGCTTCAGTCCTTTTGACAATAAAGTCAGTCTTCGGCTCCTCAGAAAACAAAACACTTAATTTAGACTCCATTTTTTTATGGATTCTGTTAAAATTTTGTATCACCTGTTCAGGACTTGTAAATGGCATTAATTTTTGATTATCTCTAACATGGTCAAAGAATTCAATAATATCTCCTTCGAAGCCAACTTCTTCTTTTACTAATTCCATTTCAGATAAAATACGTGCTACCTCATCTAATCCAATTTGATGGATTTCCTTAGATGTTAAATTAGTGGTTGTATATTTTTTAATGGCAAATTGGTAATATTCCTTCCCGTTTGGTATAGCATCGATCCCGCTCGAATTTCTACCAGCTTCAAGATATGTGGTACTCACATATTGATGAAGACTGCTAAATGCAGGAATTAATTTTTCCTGCAACATATTACGATAATCCTCAGTTAACCTTTCCTTCTCTTCTTTGGTAAACGACTTTGAAAACTGCTGTATAGGGCTATAAAACAAGTGTTGTTCAATATTCGCATTAGACATGGCTTTTAATTGAGGCACCACTTTTAGAATTAATGAACTAGGCAATATGTACCTGATACTTGCTCCTTCTTTCATTCTTTGTTCTGCAGTTTGCAACCATATCACGAAACCATCCAGACGCTTTAACCAATTTTCATAGTCCTCCACAGTATTGAATGGCTGAGCACTTGAGCCACTGGCAAATTGACCCATTTTCAAATTTCTACTCCACATCTGATCAATTGGAAACAACTCACCTCTGTATTTCAAACGCTCTAAGTTGATATTACAATCCCATATTAAAACTGCTTTACTTACCGAGTCGATACCGCCTAAATAGGTGTTTTCAAATTTTTCAGCTTTAGACTTGAACCTGATATAAAAGGCTATACTACTATCTTTATAAGCCTTTGATAGATAATTTGGAAATGATGCATTAAATCTTGCATCACCAACAGATGTAGCCTCTAATGGATCCAGGGCCATAGACTGATCATAATAATCATCCAATAGTTGGGAAAACTCCAATCTAATCTCCTCAGGGTTCTGTTCGATTACTTCAGGCTTATCTTCTTGACAGGCTATTAAAACAAGAAACAGACTTGCAACAAACCAAAAAATATTCTTCATATTCAGATTTTTTTGTTTTGAGCCTTAAATATAAAAAAAAGAGCTCAAATGATAGATCTTCATCTGAGCTCTTTTCTATTTAAATCAATAACTATGATTCAAATCAATTTTTATTCATACTTGGCTGATTTACCTTTTGGGGATGACTTTTCGATAAATTCTCTCAGGTCATCATTAGCAGATTTTAGATCTTCCTTTCTAAGATACATCATATGACCACTTCTATAACCTTTGAAGAACATTCTGTCTTGCAGACTTCCACTTTGATCCAATTGCCACATCGTATATTTGGCATTGAAATAAGTGGTTGCCCCATCGTAATATCCTGACTGAAACAAGACATTTAAGTAAGGGTTCTCTGCCATGGCCTGGCGCAAATCGTCACGAGTATTGTTATTTCTGTTGTCCCAGGGACGCACGCTACCGAACATATTATATTTGATATCAGTTTTGAAATTCAAATGCTCTCTGATATAATAATTGATCGCCGGCGTAAAAGAATGTAACCAGGAAGTTAATTCAGCGCTGTAATCAGGACCAACTCCAGCTGTCTTTTTATCAAGGCCCAAATACCTTGAATCGAGTCTTCCTATGGTTTGACCAGATCTGTCTCTTAATAATTCTTTCCAAAAAAATTGTGTGGGCACATCTAAATTATTCGCCATGATCGACTTCGTTGACAATCCTGAGTAATAAGACATTTTTTCGGCCACCTTTTCTTTTTCCTGAATTGATAAAGAACCTCCTTTAGCAATGGCAGGCATCAACATATCAAGTGCATATGCTTCTGATTCAGGTAAAATATCCAGTAAGTCCTTTTGCTGAAGTGCTTGTGGTAACATTTTATGATACCAGGCAGCCGCAGTAAAATAGGGTAAATTCAAAGCGGATGATATCGCTGGATCAGATTCAAAATATTTATAATCTGCAGGTGATACCATGATCACTCCATTGAGATACATCCATTGTCTTTCCTGAAGTTCCAGTGCCAAACCTGAAACTCTTGTTCCTCCGTAACTCTCTCCTATCAAAAATTTCGGAGACAACCATCTGCTATGCCTATTGACAAACGTATTTAACCAACCCGCCAAATATTTAATATCCGCATTGATCCCAAAGAACGTTTCCTTTTTAATATCCTCACCTTCTTTCTTTATGGGTCTCGAATAACCGGTATTGACAGGATTTACATATACAATATCTGCGACATCCAAAATTGAATGTTCATTGTCTTTTACTCCATAAGGTTGTTGAGGATAGCCTTCATCATCTATTTTTAAGACTTTGGGACCGGTGTAGGCAACATGCATCCAAACCGAAGCTGAGCCCGGTCCTCCATTAAAAGAAATAACCAGAGGCCTGTTTGCTGGTGACCCGGTATTATTCCTTTTATAATAGGTATAATATAGGGTAGCAATAGCTTTACCGTCTTTATCCCAAACAGGCTGTGTACCTGTAGTTGCCGTGTAACTTATTTTTTGCCCTTTAATGGTTGTATTGTGATTTGTAATGACGGTTGTATCTGCAGGGATATGAATATCCTGGGCTGAGACAAGCATACAACCGAAGAAGAAAATTACAATTGTCAATCTGTTTTTCATAAAATAAATTTTCAGTTTTAATTTGTTTCGACTTATTCCGGGTACTCAATTCGCAGATGGTAAATATTATGGAGCTTCTTTTTGATCACTTTTTTGATCGTTTGAATTTCCTTGAAGGTAATATCTGAATTCATATATTGTCCGTTAGCCATCTGGACGTTAATCACCTTCTCAACCAATTCATCGATCAGCAAGGCTGTGGGGTCCTTGATACTTTTGGAAGCTGCTTCACAGGCGTCACACATCATTAAAATGGCCGTTTCCTTAGAAAAAGGAATGGGGCCAGGATAAGTAAAGTCTGCATCGTTGACCTGATCCGGAGTAATATCGTTCTGTTTTCTGTAGAAATAATAGACCATGGTTGTACCGTGATGGGTTCTGATAAAGTCTATGATCCTATCTGGCAGACGGTTCTTTTTAGCAATCTCTATACCCTTCAAAACATGGTCAATGATGATACTCGCTGAATCGCGAGGTGGTAGCTCATTATGAGGATTTATGCTGGTCGTCTGATTCTCAATAAAATACATTGGATTTACCATCTTACCAATATCGTGGTAAAGTGCACCCGTTCTGACAAGCATTGCATTGGCCCCTATTTCATTAGCCGAAGCTTCGGCGAGGTTGGCCACCTGCATGGAATGCTGAAAAGTACCTGGTGCTTTTTCATTGAGCTCTCTTAATAATTTTGAATTTGTATTTGACAGTTCAAGCAAAGATACATCTGAGACCAGATTAAAGGACCTTTCATAAATTAAGATCAGGAATAGTGATAAAAATGATAAGACCCCATTTAGCGGGAACATAATAAAATATCCCCAATTAATTTGTTGTGCATTTCCTTCCTGGATAATTGAAAAGGCAAAATAAGAGAGCATATAGACTCCCGTTATTTTAATGATCGAAAAAAACAAGTTTGCTCTTCGGTGTAACTCTGATACTGTCAAAATGGTAACGATCCCCGCTATGATCTGAAGAAATATAAATTCAAAACTATTGGGCACAATAAAACCGAGAATCATCACGGTGATCATATGCGCAAACAATCCCAAACGGGCATCAAAGAACGCTTTAAATATAATTGGCAGAATGATGATTGGTACCACGTATACATAATTAACCCAGTACTTTTGAACCAAAGTCACTAAAAATATGATCAAGATGATATTGAAAAAGATAAAGGTTAACTTGGTGTTGTTTTCCCAGATACTTTTCCTGTAACGCTGCAAAAACAACATTAGCATGAGTATAACCAGTGCCACAAGTATTGTATAACCTAAAACGATCCAGTTGTAATTTGTCTTGCTCCAAAGCTGGCTATCATATTCACCTTTAAGAGAGATCAAGATCTCGTAATTTGAACCTTCTACTACATCTCCTTTGGCGATGATCCTTTCATTTTCAGTAACAAGTCCTTTGTTAACGGAAATACCTCGAACTTCTTCATCAATTACCTTTTGCGTAAATTCATCATCATAAAAAATATTTGGCTCTAGAATTTCGAAAAATAAAGTTGTGAAATTTTGTTCCAGTTTTTGATACCTAGTTTTATCCAAGTATTTCTGAATAGCAGGTACAAGCATCTCGGTAGTAAACAACTTATCTGATAAGATGTCCTCTGCTTCATTTCCATTTCTTAAAGTGATTATCGTATTTTTTAGTACTTTTTCATTATCAGATTTGTTGAGAAATCCGGTTTTGTATAAATTTTTAAGAAACTTTAGTCCAAAAGCCTTGATGCGATTTTTGCCCAGACCAGCAGCTGCTGAATCTTCCTGAATCAATAAAATTTTCTCCAGATATTTATCCTCTACTTTTTGATATATATCTTCTCTTATAGTGAAATAAAGTTTTTTGTTTGCCTCTATCTCTTCAATTTCTTTACTAACATCCTCATCCGTTTTTAGAATTGCGAAATCAAAGGGGGCATATAAATTTTCATATTGCCAAGGTTTACCCTTTTGAATATCGTATGGGAACTGCCCTCCTTTTGGAAAAAGATATACAATAGTCACCGTTATGACTATAAACAGTAGGATCTTGTATACAAGAGCGTAATTTTGATAATATTTATTTAAAAAATCCTTCATTTCATTCAATTACAATTCCAAATGTAAAAAATTATACTTCAAAACTGCATATTTTGACCAACTTATCAGAGCAATGAAAAAATTTAGCTTAAATAAATAAAAATCATTGTAACAATTCAGGTGATCATAGCCTAAAAAGTCTGATTCTGAATGCGGCTTTCTTTTGAGCAAGAGCAGAATAGTCTCGCTAAATTTATTTACTTTCGTAGTATCTCAGCGAATTAAAATTATTAAGAAAATACAGTCTTTAAACAGAATGAAAATATGAAAGAAGTAGTTATCGTTTCTGCCGTAAGAACCCCAATCGGAAGCTTCTTAGGAAGCCTTTCTGAGGTTCCTGCACCTAAATTAGGTGCTGCTGCCATTAAGGCTGCACTTAAAAACATTTCTCTTGACCCTTCAAAGGTA
Source organism: Flavobacteriales bacterium (assembly GCA_024229195.1). GTDB lineage: Bacteria > Bacteroidota > Bacteroidia > Flavobacteriales > Flavobacteriaceae > Lutimonas. The sequence goes on from JAAESS010000413.1 coordinate 6,000, forward strand.
GATGAAGTGTTTATGGGTAATGTTGTTCAGGCAGGTGTTGGTCAGGCTCCGGCCAAACAAGCAGCTTTGTTTGCCGGTATACCGGATAGCGTTCCATGTACTACAGTGAATAAAGTATGTGCTTCAGGGATGAAATCAATTGCCTTTGCCGCACAAGCCATCAAATGTGGTGATGCTGAAATCGTTATTGCGGGTGGAATGGAAAATATGAGTATGATTCCACATTATATGAATGGACGAAAGGGAGAAAAATTTGGCAATATCCAAATTGAAGATGGTTTATTAAAAGATGGTCTTGTCAACGTTTATGATGGAAAGCATATGGGTACTTGTGGAGATGCTTGTGCTGAAAAATATGACTTTAGTCGAGAAGATCAGGATGCTTTTGCCATAGCTTCTTATGAGCGTTCAGCTGAGGCCTGGAGTTCAGGAAAATTTGCTGAGGAAGTTATTCCGGTTGAAATTCCTCAAAGGAGAGGTGAACCCATCATTCTCAGTGAAGATGAAGAGTTTAAAAATATAAAAATGGAAAAGGTGGCTCAACTTAGACCTGCCTTTAGCAAAGAAGGAACGGTTACTGCGGCAAATGCCTCAACCCTTAATGACGGAGCTGCAGCTCTTGTAATTATGAGCAGGGAAAAAGCAGATGAGTTGGGAATAAAGCCTATCGCCGTGATCAATGGTTACGCCGATGCCTCTCAAGAACCAGAATGGTTTACCACTGCTCCTGCAAAAGCTTTACCAAAAGCATTGGCTAAGGCCAATATCAATGCTGACAATGTTGACTTTTATGAACTAAATGAAGCTTTTTCAGTTGTGGGGCTCGCCAATATAAAATTATTAAATCTGGATCCTTCAAAAGTGAATGTACATGGAGGGGCTGTATCATTAGGACATCCCTTAGGTTGTTCCGGTGCAAGAATCATCGTGACCCTTATCAATGTGTTGAGGCAGAACCAAGGAAAAATTGGAGCTGCTGGTATATGTAATGGTGGCGGAGGAGCAAGTGCCATGGTGATTAGTTTAGTTTGATAAATTACTATCCAAAGTACATCTAATTCGTTTTATGGAATTCGGAATCTGTCATTTAAATTGCATCGCGATCAGAAGAGATCCCTCGGACCAAAGTGAAATGGTTTCTCAGCTTTTATTTGGGGAAACTTTTCAAGTTTTACAGGAGGATGGTCTTTGGTTAAAGATACATATGGATTATGACTTTTATGAGGGTTGGGTCTTGACTAAACAAATTAGGCCTCTCGATAAAGAAGTTTATGACAGGGTATCACAATCCCAGCAATATTTCTCTGATGAAATGGTCACATTTGTAAATGACAAGGACCAATATCCTCAGATACTGACTTTAGGTGCAGGATTACCTGATTATAAGGATGGTAGTTTTTCTGTGGCAGGTCTGAACTTTTCTTTTGATGGTGATGTAATAAGTGGAAAACAAAAAAAGGGAAATCTTGTTCATACAGCATATAAATTTCTCAACACACCATTTCTGTGGGGAGGCAGAACACCTGTCGGAATAGATTGCTCAGGATTTACGCAAATGGTATATAAGATCAATGGCTACCAATTGTTCAGAGATGCTCATCAACAAGCGAGTCAAGGAGAGGTATTGAGTTTTATCGAAGAATGTGAGCCAGGTGATTTGGCTTTTTTTGATAATGATGAGGGTGAGATTATTCACACCGGAATTGTCTTGGAAAATAATTATATCATTCATTGTAATGGTAGGGTAAGAATCGACAGAATTGACTCAAGCGGTATTTATAATGTGGATACAAAAAGACATACCCACAAGCTTAGGGTAATGAAGCAATTGTTCTAGTTATCAATTTATCTATGGTGTTGTTTTTTTTCTCGTAAATTAGATTAATGGAAATAAAAAAACGGTGCATATTTATTCTTTCAGTTGCTGTAATCAGTATGTTTTTTCTTTGGAAGGCATATCTAAATTATCAATACAAGTGGATCTCAGTTGAGGATCAACTTGGCGAAATTTCCGGAATAGAATTTGACAAGGCCGGAAATCTTTGGGCCATCAATGATGGCGGAAATAGTACGGAGATTCATCAGATCGACTCTACCGGGCATATCAAAAGATCCATCAATATTTACAATGCAAAAAATATCGATTGGGAAGATTTAACCCAAGATGATTTCGGTCATTTTTTTATTGGAGATTTTGGAAATAACAAAAATGAAAGACAGGATCTAACAGTGTATAAGATTGAAAACCCAATCGATCTCAGGGAGCATGAAACGGAAGCTGAAATTATTCGTTTTAAATTCAGAGATCAGGATCTGGGGAATCCAAACGACAGTATCAAGAATTTTGATTTAGAAGCCTTTGTATTTTATCAAGGGCGGCTTTATTTGTTTACCAAGAACAGAACCAAACCTTTCGATGGCTTTACCAACCTTTACCGTATGGAAGATTATGCATCGAATCAAAAAGCAGAGCAAGTGAGTCGTTTTAAAACCTGTAAGGCCGGGAAATATCAGTGTTGGATAACTGGTGCGGCTTTGAGCCCTAATCGGAAAAAACTTGCTTTATTGGGGTCTAATAAAATCTGGATATTTAAAAATTGGAAGAATGATGATTTCTTTTCAGGCGATGTGTCTGAAATTGATCTTGGGCTGATCACACAAAAAGAAGCAATCACTTTTTTTAATGACTCCCTGGTGGTTATTGCTGATGAAAAATTTAAGGGAATCGGAGGTAATTTATATTCTTACCCAATAAATTAATTTAATTTGATCCTAAAATTGTATCAAAAAAAAAGCTATTCATGAAATCATGAATAGCTTTTTCTTAGGAATGAAGTTAATTACTTTAACGAATCGTACTTTTCTTTCATCGCCTTAAACTGATCATCCATTTCTGTGTTTTCATATAAACTCATCAAAGTTCTGACAGTATCAAGATCGTCAGGCTTCAATTCATACGCTTTTTCATAAAATGGAATTACCTCTTTGTACAAAGCTGATTGTCTTGCTTTGATTTCATCATACTTATCAAAATCATTCAAATTTTTATTCATCTCCTCTACCAATACCTTATCATCTTCAAGGTAAGCAGAACCTAAATTTACATAAGCATCAACATAATTAGGATCTAATTCAATACATTTTTTATAATATTCTTTAGCTTTTTCAACATCACCTTGTTCACCACTAATTACACCAATATTAAAATATAATGCCGGGTTTTTCGGATCTAGTTCAATCGCCTCACCCATTAGTTTTGCGAATTCATCTTTATTCCCTAATTTAATCTGAAGGTTGGCTTCTGTCAGAATAAGATTCACATCATCAGGTGCAACAGTTCTTGCATCTTTTACAGCAGCAATAGCTTTTTCTGTGTCTCCTTTTTCAACATGGACAAAAGCTATGTTTTTTATAATTGTTGGCTGTTTTGACTCTGAAGTTTCCGTTTTTGGCTCACTATAAGATCCGGTTTTTACCATTAGATCCATTTGAGATTTTGATCCCATATTTTCTCTTTCACCTGTTTCTGAATTTACGGCAGTATATTCAGTTACTATTCCTGTATAACCAAGGTCTTTTAAAGAAGTAAAATACTCAAGTGCTGTATCATAATCAGCATCTAGATAAGCCGCATTAGCCGCATATTCAAGATAAACGGTATCCTTAGGGCTTAAGCTATATACCTGTTGTAATTGAGTTTTAGCAGCAGTGTAGTCTTTGTTCTGGTAAGATTGAATACCCTGTGCAGAAACATCCTCAATCATAGAAGTTAATGTAGGTTGAGCTAAGTCCGTATACTTTGTGGAACCTAATTTTTCTTCCACCTCAAACAATGAGCCAAAAGATTCAGCTGCTGTATTGTAATTACTTTCAGATGGATCTGTTTTAGCCATTCCCGCATAAGTTTGTCCTTTTAAATAGTAAAACTTAGCTTTAGTCTTGTCATCAGCACCTGCGATCAAAGCTTCAGCTTGACTTACCTGTGCTGCGGCAGTTGCATAATCATTCTTCTTTACTGCTTTATCTGCAGCCTTTAATTCGTCCTTTTGAGCAAACGTCACGGTACACATAAATAATGTTACCAACAACAATATTTGTTTTTTCATTTTGATATATTAACTTGATTTATATTGATTTAATTAGCCTGCAAAATTAATCATTTTGCTCATTGTTTTTATGATTTTCATCAGTTTTTATTTCATTATCAGGCATTTCCTCAACATCAACATCATCATCCTCACTTTGAACCTTGGCAACCGCAGCGATAGAATCATTTTCTTTAATATTGATCAATTTAACCCCCTGAGTAGCCCTACCCATTACACGTAGATCAGAAACAGCCATTCGTATGGTAATACCTGATTTATTAATGATCATCAAATCATTATCATCAGTCACATTTTTTATCGCGACTAAACCTCCGGTTTTCTCCGTTATGTTTATGGTCTTGACTCCCTTACCTCCTCTATTGGTGATTCTGTAGTCATCTAATTTGGATCTCTTTCCATAACCCTTTTCTGAAACCACAAGTATATCACTGGCATCATCAGCTATCGAAACCATTCCTATTACTTCGTCACTATCATCTCTTAAAGTAATTCCTCTTACCCCTGAAGCATTCCTTCCCATTGGTCTGGTCTTGGCTTCTTCAAAACGTATTGATTTACCAGATTTGGCAGCGATCATGATCTGACTACTACCATTGGTGAGTTTCGCTTCTAATAACTCATCACCTTCCTTAATAGTGATCGCGTTGATCCCATTTGTTCTCGGTCTGGAATATTGTTCAAGTGAGGTTTTTTTGGTTTGACCTTTTTTAGTCACCATTACTACATAATTACTATTGACGTAGTCCTCATCTTTTAAATCCTGAGTTACCAAAAATGCTTTTACTTTATCATCACTGGCAATATTCACAAGATTTTGAATCGCTCTTCCTTTTGAAGTTTTATTTCCTTCAGGGATTTCATAAACACGCATCCAGAAAACTTTTCCTTTTTGCGTAAAGAACAGCATATATTGATGATTTGTTGCCACAAATAGATGCTCAAGGAAATCTTCATTTCGCGTTGCAACTCCTTTTTGACCTCTACCACCTCTGTTTTGCGTCTTATATTCTGACAGATCAGTTCGTTTGATATATCCTGCATGAGAAATGGTTACAACCACCTGAGAATTAGGAATCATATCTTCGATATTCAACTCTCCTCCTGCATATTCGATCAACGATCTTCTTTCATCACCATATTTTTCTTTGATCACCAACAATTCCTCTGTAATGATGTCCATTCTTCTTTTTTCATTGTCTAGGATGTCCTTCAGATCCAAGATCAATTTCATGATCTCTTCGTATTCAGCTCTTAGCTTATCTTGCTCCAGACCAGTCAATTGTCTCAACCTCATCTCAACAATCGCCTTTGCCTGAATTTCAGTTAATTCAAATCGAGTAATTAACTTTTCTCGGGCCTCATCAGCATTTCCTGATGCACGGATCAATTTGATTACTTCATCTATATTGTCACTCGCAATGATCAATCCCTCAAGAATATGAGCTCTTGCTTCGGCTTTGGCTAATTCAAATTTGGTTCGTCTGACCACAACTTCATGTCTGTGATCCACAAAATGAACAATAAGATCTTTAAGGTTCAATACCTCAGGCTTTCCATTTACAAGCGCAATATTATTCACACTAAATGAAGTTTGAAGCGCAGTGTATTTATAAAGTTTGTTGAGAACGATATTAGGAATAGCATCTCTTTTTAATACGTAAACCAGTCTTCTTCCCTTTCTACTTGTTTCATCTCTGATCGATGCAATACCATCAATTTTTTGGTCATTGATCAGGTCAACAGTTTTCTTTAAAAGTTCAGAACCATTTACCTGATAAGGTAATTCTGTAACTATAATACATTCACGGCCGTTTACTTCTTCAAAGTTAGCTTTGGCACGCATCACAACTCTTCCTCTACCGGTTAAAAAAGCCTGTTTTACACCTTCATAACCATAAATGGTACCACCCGTTGGAAAATCGGGTGCTTTAATATGCTGGATCAACTCCTCGATCTCAATATCATTGTTTCCTATATAGGCCACTGTTCCATCGATCACTTCACTCAAATTGTGAGGTGCCATATTTGTGGCCATACCTACAGCAATCCCTGAAGCACCATTCACAAGTAAACTTGGTATTCTTGTTGGTAAAACCGTTGGTTCTTGAAGCGTATCGTCAAAATTGAGTCTGTGATCAACAGTGTCCTTTTCGATATCGGCAAGCATGTCTTCAGAGATCTTCCTCATCCTTACTTCCGTATAACGCATCGCCGCCGGACTGTCACCATCAGGAGACCCAAAATTTCCTTGTCCGTCAACCAATTCGTAACGCATACTCCAGTCTTGCGCCATCCTCACCATTGCATCGTAAACCGAAGTATCTCCATGAGGATGGTATTTACCCAAAACCTCACCAACTACCCTAGCTGATTTCTTGTGAGCACCTGTCGCTTTAATACCCAATTCATGCATTCCAAATAATACTCTTCTGTGAACAGGTTTTAAACCGTCCCTTACATCTGGCAAGGCTCTAGAAACAATTACAGACATTGAATAATCAATGTATGCAGATTTCATTTCTTCCTCAATATTTATTGGAATTATTTTGTCGTGTTCCGCCATTTTATTTAACCGTTTTTAATCGTTTTTTTTAGCTGGAGCAATATACAATTATTCCCTTTTTTATAAAGGCCTACAGTCAATTTTCTTAAGATTAGTTATTAACAATATCATCTAATTATTTGACTGAATTTTAGTAACTTAGTACCTTATTGAAAGTTGCTCATAACTTTTGTAAGGAATAAGTTAAAAAATCTACTAAATTTACATCATAAACAATAATTATATGGACGATAATTTTTCACCCAAAGTAAAGGATGTAATTGCCTACAGTAAGGAAGAGGCATTGAGACTGGGTCATGATTTTATAGGTACCGAACACTTAATGCTTGGAATTTTACGCAAAGGTAAAGGTGAAGCCTACGATATATTGAACACATTTGAATTGAACTTTTCTGCGCTCAGAAAAAAGATAGAATTACTTCATGAGGCAGGAGCCGCCAATGAGGTGAATGACAAAAAGAGCCTTCATCTTACAAAGCAAGCTGAAAAAGCCTTAAAAACTACTTTTCTTGAAGCCAAATTGTATAAAAGCGATGCGATCAGTACGGCGCATTTGTTGTTGTGTATCCTGAGAAACGAAAACGACCCTACAACAAAGGTCCTGCATAATTTTGACGTCTTCTACGAAGATGTGAAAGAAGTGTTTCAGGAATTATTTGCAGATTCAAAAGAAGAGGATATCACTGAGAGCCCTGTGGCAGAAACGCCTCCGGAAGACTTTAATGAACCCCAAAAGAATCCTTATCAAGGATCAAAGGGAAAGGTTGTTAAAAAATCTAAAACACCTGTTCTCGATAATTTTGGTCGAGATCTTACGCTATTGGCAGAAAACGGGAAACTTGACCCTGTAGTTGGTAGAAAGCAGGAGATCGAACGAATTTCTCAGATCTTAAGTCGAAGAAAAAAGAACAATCCGATTCTGATAGGAGAACCGGGAGTTGGTAAATCTGCGATTGCAGAAGGTCTGGCCCTGAGAATTATTCAGAAAAAAGTTTCAAGAATTTTATTCAATAAACGTATTGTATCTCTCGATTTGGCCAGTCTTGTTGCCGGCACAAAATACAGAGGACAGTTTGAAGAGCGAATGAAGGCCTTGATGAACGAATTGGAAAAAAATGATGATATCATTCTCTTTATCGATGAGATTCACACCATCGTTGGTGCAGGTGGAGCTACTGGCTCACTCGATGCTTCCAATATGTTCAAGCCCGCTCTTGCGAGAGGTGAAATACAATGTATTGGTGCCACTACCCTCGATGAATTCAGACAAAATATAGAAAAAGACGGAGCACTTGAGAGACGTTTTCAAAAAGTAATGGTAGAACCTACAAGTGTGGACGAAACTATTCAGATCCTCGAAAACATCAAAAATAAATATGAAGACCATCATAATGTGGTGTTCACTCCTGAAGCCATTAAGGCCTGTGTGACACTTACCAATAGATATATGACAGACAGGTACTTGCCGGACAAAGCTATTGATGCATTAGATGAGGCAGGTTCAAGGATACATATTACCAATATCGTGGTTCCAAAAACAGTTTTGGAGCTCGAGAAGAAACTGGAAGAGATCCGTGAACTTAAAAATGACGTTGTTAAGAGTCAAAAATATGAGGAGGCTGCGAAACTACGTGATGATGAGAAACGAACAGAAAAGGAGCTGGAAACCGCTCAAACTGACTGGGAAGAACATTCTAAGTTACATAAAGAAACAGTAACGGAAGATAATGTTGCTGAAGTGGTGAGCATGATGACCGGGATTCCTGTAAACAGAATCGCGGAAGCTGAAAGTAAGCGACTTAAAGATCTGCCTAAACTGATCAAAGGAAAAGTGATTGGTCAGGATGAAGCCGTTAGTAAGGTGGTTAAAGCCATTCAGAGAAACAGGGTTGGTTTGAAAGATCCAAACAAACCTATTGGCTCTTTTATCTTTCTTGGGCAAACTGGTGTTGGAAAAACACAGTTGGCAAAAGTACTTGCCAGCCAGTTATTTGACTCGGCAGACGCACTTGTTCGAATTGACATGAGTGAGTATATGGAGAAATTTGCCATTTCAAGATTAATCGGAGCGCCTCCGGGCTATGTCGGTTATGAAGAAGGTGGACAGTTAACAGAAAAAATAAGGCGTAAGCCCTATGCTGTGGTGTTGCTTGATGAAATTGAAAAAGCGCATCCTGACGTTTTCAATATGTTGCTGCAGATTTTAGATGATGGATATATTACCGATAGCTTAGGAAGAAAAATTGATTTTAGGCATACGATCATTATCATGACTTCCAATATTGGCTCGAGACAGTTAAAAGATTTCGGTCAAGGAGTAGGTTTTGGTACATTATCGAAAAAGGAACAAGCAGATGCCAATGCGAAGAGCGTGATCGAAAATGCTTTAAAGAAGAGTTTTGCACCAGAATTCCTGAATAGAATAGACGATGTGATCATTTTTAATGCTTTAGAGAGAAAAGATATCCATGCCATTATCGATATAGAATTGGAAAAATTATTGTCTCGTATCTCAGGATTGGGATACCAGTTGAAACTTAGTGATGAAGCTAAAGATTTTATCGTAGATAAAGGGTTTGACAGACAATATGGTGCACGTCCTTTAAAAAGAGCGATTCAAAAGTACATTGAAGACGCGCTTGCTGAAGAGATTGTCAATGCCAATTTGAATGAAAACGATACGATTCATATGGATCTTGACAAAGATAAAAACGAGCTCAAGATAAAGATCGACAAAACAAAAGAGTCGAAATAAAAAAAAGGTGGCCTTGGCCACCTTTTTTTTTAACTTAATTTTTCTTTTAAGTCTTCTACATTAGTTTTAAGCTTTCTTAGCTTGAGTGCTAAAACAATATTTGCCACTCCAAATAAAACGAGTGTAAATGCCAATGTAAACACCAAATAACTGGCTCCTATCAATGGATTGATAATTGACATCATGGCGAATATTACGACCATGATTCCGAAAAACAGGATCCAACCCCAATTGGAGTCTCCTATCTTCTTAATCTTAAATGAAACTGAGATCATGTTGAATCCTCGAAAGAGCAACCAAAATCCGATAAACATTGAAAATAATACCAAGGTTAGTCCTGGATACTTTAATAGGATAAATCCAATCAGCACATCCAATAAACCACCGGCAAGATAAAGACCAAAATTGTCGATGTCGTCTTTATTGGTAAGCGCAAAAAACACACTAAAGAGTCCACTGACAAAAATTAGCGCGCTGAACAGACTAGCGAGTCCAACAAAACTTTCTATCGGAGTAGAAAACATCCAATAGGCACTTATGAGCAATAATACGCCCAGAATTAAAAAAACCCACCAGTTTTTGATGGTTCCAGATACTTTTGAAATAAGGTTTGACATAATTTGTGTAGTTAAGTTTAAAATAATTTTATGCAATTTAATAAATATCAAACAGTTAAATATCCTAAATAAATTAGATTTCTAATATTCTAATCTAAATTACTGTATAAAACAGCGATATCTTGCTTCTTTCAACTTATACAGCACTTACAATATTTTAAAAAATAATGTCAATTTGTAAGAGATTAATAAGTTTTCCATTCGGAATTCAAATTTTCTTAAAATATTTAGATTATTCTTTAACAATTAAAAAAAGTAATATATATTTGCCCCCAATGCAAAACATAGTTAACATATCTACCTCACTCCGCAGTCGCACATTGACCGCTACGTTCACTAATACTACCCTTTAGGGTTATTTGCATATATTCCTACACAAGTAAAAGAATGTATTTACAAGAAGTAAATTAAGATTCTTTAAAGATTAAAAAATACATTTACAGATTAATAAATCAAAGCAATGATAGTATCTAAATTTGGAGGAACTTCAGTAGGTTCTGCCGAAAACATAAAAAAGGTTATTCATATAGTTCAGCAAAAGGAGGAACAAACGGTAGTAGTTGTTTCTGCTTTGGGCGGAGTAACCAATCTTTTGATCAAAGCCTCTGACCTTGCCTTAATGAATGCATCAGGTTATGAGGAGATCGTTGATCAAATTGAAAAAAGACATTTTGAAGCCATTGAAGGCTTGCTCAACCACGATAATCAAACTATTTCTAAAGCTGAAGTGGCCAAGCAACTAAATAAGTTGAAAGAGATATTAAATGGTGTCGCACTTTTAAATGATCTTTCTGATAAAACCTCAGCAAGAATTGTAGGATTAGGAGAAATGTTATCCTCTTTTATAATACACCAGGCTATTCTTCAGCAAAATATGAAGGCTAAACTTATTGATAGCAGAGAGCTCATTATAACCGGTGATGATTATTTAAATGCACAGGTAAAATTCACAAAGACTCTTGGTAATATACAACAAGGATTAAGTGATGCTGATGCCAGGGTATTTCTTCTACCTGGATTTGTTGCCTCTAACGAAAAAAATGAAACAACAACCCTCGGACGCGGCGGCTCTGATTATACTGCAGCGATTGTGGCAAATGCGGTGTCTGCCTCTGTTTTAGAAATATGGACAGATGTGAGTGGTATGTATACGGCTAATCCAAAATTGGTAAAACAAGCCTATCCTATTGAAAAGATCTCTTATCAGGAGGCCATGGAATTATCACATTTTGGAGCAAAAGTACTGTACCCACCTACAATTCAACCTGCTCTCGACAGAAGGATCCCTATCCTTATCAAAAATACACTGGCAGCGGAAGATAAAGGTACCTTAATCACTGAAAAATCATTGGTTTCAGGATCTATAGTAAAAGGAATCAGTCATATTGAAGACATTGCCTTATTAACACTCGAGGGAAATGGAATGGTTGGTGTTCCCGGTATATCCAAGCGTTTATTTGGCGCTCTTGCGGAAAATAATATCAATGTTAAATTTATCACTCAGGCCTCCAGTGAACATTCGATCTGTATTGCGATCAATACTGAAGAAAGCCTTCTAGCTAAAGAAGCCGTAGATAAAGAATTTGAATTTGAGATTTTGCAGCATAAGGTAAATCCACTGATTATTGAGGCTGACCTTGCCATCATTGCATTGGTAGGCGACAATATGAAGTCGCACCAAGGAATTAGCGGTAAAATGTTTTCAGAACTCGGGACTAACAATGTCAATATAAGAGCGATTGCTCAGGGATCAACTGAAAAAAATATATCTGCAGTGATCAGCGAGAAGGATGTTAAAAAAGCATTGAATACGCTTCATGCAGCCTTTTTTGAAGATCAGATCAAACAAATCAACTTGTTCATCGTGGGAATTGGAAATGTTGGTGGTAAATTATTGGACCAGATCAAGGCTCAATCCAATTACCTACTAGAACAAAAACATGTTCAATTAAAGGTAGTTGCCATTGCAAATTCCAGAAAGATGCTTTTCGATTCGGAAGGTATTGACCTGAATAATTGGGAAACAGAACTGGACGATCAAGGAATTCTTTCAGACATGGATGAATTTATGGATACCATGAAAACCTTAAACTTACGCAACAGTGTCTTTGTAGACAATACAGCTAACAACAAGGTGCCTGATCTTTATGCCTCATGCCTTCGAGATAGTATTGCTGTTGTTGCCTGCAATAAGATTGCCTGTTCGTCAAATTTTGAAAATTACAAAGAGCTTAAGTATTTATCACGAAAATACAATGCTCCTTTTCTCTTTGAGACCAATGTAGGTGCAGGATTACCTATTATTGACACCTTAAATATTTTGATTTCTTCAGGAGATGAAATCACTGAAATTCAGGCCGTATTATCGGGAAGTCTGAATTTTGTATTCAATCATTTCGATGCACAACACTCATTCTATGATGTTGTAGAGCAGGCAGGTGTTGAAGGCTATACGGAACCAGATCCAAGAATAGATCTAAGCGGGGTCGATGTGATGCGTAAAATACTGATCCTTATGCGTGAAAGCGGGATGCCCTGTGAACTTGAAGATATCACCAATGACTCATTTCTGCCACAAGCCTCATTAGATGCGGTCACGGTACCTGAGTTTATGGAAACCTTAAAAACTCAGGCTGATCATTTTGAATCTTTGAGAAAAGAAGCTGAGAATAAGGAATGTAGGTTAAAATATGTAGCTTCGTTGAAAAATGGAAAAGCCAAAGTAGGTTTACAACATATTCCAAAAGAGCATCCATTTTATAATTTGGACGGTAAGGATAATATTGTTCTTTTCTACACCAATCGATATAAAGATCAACCATTGATCATCAAAGGTGCAGGTGCAGGTGCAGAAGTAACCGCTTCAGGAATTTTTGGAGATATTATTCGAACAGGAAATAAATAAGTGTTGACATGGAACTAAGAGAAATCGAAATATTCGCCCCAGCGACCATCGCCAACATTTCCTGTGGTTTTGATGTGCTGGGATGCTGTTTGGATTCGATTGGGGATACAATGATCTTGAGAAAAACAAGTGAAACAGGTGTTCGTATCGGTAAAATTATTGGGGAAGAACTCCCTATGGATCCTAAAAAAAATGTAGCAAGCGTAGCTGTAATGGCAATGTTAAAAGCTTTAAAGGTTGAGCCTAATTATGGGTTTGAAATTGAAATTCATAAAAATATTAAACCAGGAAGTGGTGTTGGCAGCAGCGCAGCAAGCGGAGCAGGCGCAGTTTTTGCTGCCAATGAGCTGATGGGAAAACCATTTAGCAAACATGAGTTGATTCCTTTTGCCGCTGAAGGTGAACGAGCAGCCTGTGGTGCTCCGATTGCAGATAATGTTGCTCCTGCCCTTTTAGGTGGTTTTACATTAGTAAAAGAAACAGATCCGATAAAAGTACTTGAATTACCATCCATAAACGGGCTTTACGCAACCATCATTCATCCTCAGATTGAGATCAAAACCTCTATTTCAAGAGATATTTTACCTCAAACTGTGAATATAAATGATGCTGTTAAACAATGGGCGAATGTGGGAGCTCTTATACATGCTCTCCATATGAATGACCACGCTTTATTTGCTGATTCATTGAAAGATTATATCGTAGAACCTCACCGTTCAAAATTGATCCCTAAATTTGAACAAGTGATTAAAAGTGCGATCAATGCTGGTGCTTTAGGTGGTGGGATTTCAGGCTCAGGACCTTCTATATTTACATTCAGTAAAAACTTAGAAACTGCTGAAAATGTGAGCTTAACAATAAAAGATATTTATAAAAATACAAATATCCCCTATCATGTTTATGTTTCTAAAATAAATGATCAAGGGGTTAAAATCTTAAAACAATCTTAATGCAATTTTACAGTTTAAACCAACAATCTCCTAAGGTCAGTTTTAAGGAAGCCGTCATCCGCGGTATAGCCCCTGATAAAGGTTTATATTTTCCTGAAACGATCAGTCCTTTGAGCAAAGAATTTTTCCAACATATAGAAAATCACACAAATGAGGAGATCGCTTTTGAGATGATCAGACAATTTGTTGGCAATGAAATTCCTGAGCCTGATCTAAAAGCGATCATTGAAGATACGCTTTGCTTTGATTTCCCTTTGGTGGAATTAGAAGATAATGTTTTTAGTCTTGAACTTTTTCATGGCCCTACCATGGCTTTTAAAGATGTTGGCGGAAGGTTTATGGCCAGATGTCTTTCTTATTTTAATAAAAAACAAACGAATGAAGTCACTGTTTTGGTGGCTACTTCGGGGGATACCGGTGGTGCAGTAGCTAGTGGATTTCTTGGAGTGAAAGGTGTCAACGTTGTTATCCTCTATCCTAGCGGAAAAGTAAGTGAAGTTCAAGAAAAACAATTGACCACTTTAGGCCAGAATATCATAGCACTTGAAGTTGATGGCACCTTTGATGATTGTCAGGCCATGGTCAAAAGAGCTTTTTTAGATACGGAAATAACTGACGAAATGCAGCTCACCTCTGCAAATTCTATCAATGTAGCCAGATGGTTACCCCAGATGTTCTATTTTGCTTTTGCCTATAAACAATTAAAAGATCGTTCTAAAAAATTAACCTTTTCAACACCTAGTGGCAATTTCGGTAATATTTGTGCAGGAGTTATGGCGCAACAATTGGGCTTACCAGTTAGTCATTTTATTGCCTCAACCAATGCCAATAAAGTAGTGCCTAATTATATGGAAAGTGGAAAATACGAACCCTTAAAGTCAGTGGCAACCATTTCAAATGCTATGGACGTGGGTGACCCGAGCAATTTTATTCGAATTCGCAAGATCTTTAAAGATAATTTTAAACTCATCAAAAAGAATATTTCTTCGTTTTCGTATTCAGATTATCAAACCAGAATTGCCATGCAGGATGTGTTCAAAGCTTCCGGGTATATTATGGACCCTCATGGAGCCGTTGGTTATTTAGGGCTAAAACAATATTTGCAAGACCAAAATAAGACTCAAGGTATTTTTCTTGAAACAGCGCATCCCGTAAAGTTTCTTGATGTTGTAGAACCGGTGATTCAAAAGAGCATTGCTTTTCCTTCACAAATTGAAGAGATCATGGATCGTAAAAAAGTGGCTACTTCGATAAGCAGCTATGAGAATTTAAAGTCTTTTTTATTAAATTAATCTATCGGGTAAAGGCTTCGCCTATTCTAAAATACAAACCCCAGTCATCTTTACCAACAGCAACATCCATTCCAACACTAATATTATGACTGGGAATAGCTAAAAATCTAATCCCACCTCCTACTGCGGGTAATAAATTATCCAATGAAAGATCACTGGCATCATTAATAGCTGTAGCTACTCCTCCGAAAGCTACATAACCCCATTTTTCAGCAAACCAATGACGGTATTCAGATTGAATATCATATACCTGATTCGCTCTGTATTTTCCGTTTGAATAACCTCTTAGATCATCTCTTCCAACAACATTTTGCCCTGCAAATGGAACATCTCCAATAGCAGCCTGACCATAGGCCCTGAGCAAAATAGTATTCCTTTCTCCTTGCGGAAAATACTTGTTATATTCTAAATTTATATTGGTATAATTTGAAGTACTGCCCAGACTTTCCAAAAAAGACATGGTATTGAACTTGCCATTGAATCCGCTCAAAGGCATGAATTGATTATTCCTTGTATCGTATTCAGAGGCCAAACCAAAGCCAAACAAATTTAGATCTTCACTCGGAACCCCATCAGCATCAAACTCTGTCAAAGAATGAGAATACACAAGATTGGCTCCAAGATATAATTTCTTGTATACGCGAGCCATAAAATCCAAATAAACAAATTGAAATTGGGTATTATAACCTACAAAAACACCTTCTCCCGGAGGAGGAACCGGAACAAATCCTGGTGGTAATCCTCCAATAATATCACTCCAATCCACAAAAGTTTGGAAATTTATAGAGCCAAAACCTCCTACTAACTTTGACCTAAATTTATCTTCTTTGATATAAAATTTATTTGCTTGAACTATATACCAAGTATTGTTAGTTGAATAGTTCCCAATCAAGGTAGAGCTGGATAAGGGAGAAATCGTGTCCTCTGCATTTAACTTATAAAACCCTGAAGCCATAAACCCAAAGATTGCTTTAAAACTGTTGTTGTAGGTAATGGTTGGGATAATTACTTTCTTCACTTTTTTGACGGTTTTCACCTGGCCAATAGTGTCTTTTACAGTTTGCTGAGAAAATAAAAATAGCGGAAAAAATATTAAAATTAAGGCGCGTAGTTTCAATTGATTCATAGTTCTAATTTATTGAAAAAATAATCAACTTCAAATTTTATCCTTCAATATTTTACTATCTTTATTAAACAAAAATATGCGATGAAAAAAACTCTACTCACTTTTATACTTTTCACTTATTTGATAGGCTTGGAAAGTTATGCTCAAAATTTTGAACGAAAAGATAGTTTAAGGGGCAGCATCACAAAAGAAAGAGCCTGGTGGGATCTTTTACATTATGATATAGAAGTTACGTTTGATATAGAAAAAAAGTTTATCTCCGGTCAAAATACGATCAGATACAGAGTAATCGACAAAGACGCAGAGCTCCACATTGATCTTCAGGCGCCCATGAAGATAAAGAGTATTGTTCAAGATGGAGATTCACTTGGTTTTAGAAATGAATATTCTGCCTATTATATAAAATTGAAGAACAGACAAAAACCAGGCAGTATACATGAAGTTACCATAGAATTTGAAGGTATTCCTCCTGAGTCAGTCAATCCTCCCTGGGATGGAGGTTTTATTTGGAAACAGGATCAAAATAAAAAACCTTTTATTGCCAATGCAAATCAATTATTGGGCTCAAGTTCTTGGCTTCCGACTAAAGACATTCCATATGATGAGCCTGATCAAGGTATGGAAATTAGAATAACAGCTCCTTCTAATTTGGTAAGTGTTTCTAACGGACGATTGAACAATAAAAATTCTAATGCCAACGGAACAACATCTTATATATGGAAAGTTGTCAATCCTATCAATGGTTATGGTATCAATATGAATTTAGGTGATTATAAGCATTTCAAAGATACTTATGAAGGAGAAAAGGGATCTTTAGACCTTGATTACTATGTGTTGAGTGATAATTTAAATATAGCAAAAAAACACTTTAAGCAGGTTCCAAAAATGCTGGAAGCCTTTGAATATTGGTTTGGACCCTATCCATTTTATGAAGACGGCTACAAATTAGTGGAAACACCATACCTAGGAATGGAGCATCAAAGCTCTATCACCTATGGAAATAAATTTGAAAATGGTTATTTGGGTGGGGATATAAGTTTTACGGGAGAAGGTTTAAAATTTGATTTTATAATTATTCATGAATCAGGTCATGAGTGGTTTGCAAATAGCTTAACTAATTATGATGCGGCTGATATGTGGATTCATGAGGGATTCACAACATATAGCGAGGTTCTATATTTAGACTATCATTTTGGCTCATTATCAGGAAATAAGTATTTGGTTGGACTGAGAGACAGAATCACAAATAACAGATCGGTTACTGGTATCTATAATGTAAATCAACGCGGATCTGATGATATGTACTTTAAGGGAGCTGCAATGATTCATATGATGAGGCAGATCATCGATAATGATGATCAGTTTAGGGATTTACTAAGAGATATTAACAAAACTTATTACCATCAAACTCTGAGCAGTGAGGAGTTGGAAAATTATATCATGGAACAAACTGGTCTGGATCTCGAAGGATTTTTTGAGCAGTACCTTAAAACAATCAAGATTCCTGAGATCCAATACAAAAATAAAAACGGCGTATTCAGTTATTGCTATAAGAATACCGTAAAAGGATTTAATATTCCTGTCAGATTTTTTATTGATGATAAAGAGGTATGGCTTAATCCGTCTGAAAAATGGCAAAAACTAACCATACCCTCTAAAGACTCGAAGGTTCGAATAGATGAAAATTTCTATATTGATTTTACTGAAAAATAAACAGCAAGCTTATTCTTCTGAATCCAGATCAGGTAATTGAAATTTATCAAATATGCTGGGCTCTGCCATCATTTTCTCTATCTCTTCCGATTTTCTTGGTGCCAGCGCTGAATAATTGACAGGTCCATTTTTTGTGATCAACACATCATCTTCAATTCGAACACCTATACCCCACCATTTTTTATCACAATTACTGTTTTCCGGAATATAAATTCCCGGCTCAACAGTCAGAATCATATTTTCCTTAAAAGCCCCTCTGTTATTCAGATCATGCACGTCCAAACCAATGTGGTGTGAAGTACCGTGCGGGAAATAAGTTCGACCATCAGTTAAGGAATCGGTAATACCTAGATCTAATAATCCTTTATAGATCACTGCTCTGGCTACTTCATCAATTTTTCGGGAATTACTGCCAATCACCATGGCAGCCATACCTGCTTCTTGTGCATCATACACCAGGTCATAAATAAGTTTCTGCTCCGGACTGAATTTTCCGTTGGCGGGGATGGTTCTTGTTACATCGGCAGTATAACCTCTGTATTCCGCACCCAAATCCATCAAGATCAAATCGTTTCCTACATCGAGTTTTCTGTTATCGATAT
>JAAESS010000414.1 GCA_024229195.1 Flavobacteriales bacterium
ACTTGTCATTAACTACTACCTCTAAAAAGTGACATCGGAATTTGTGCATTTTTGCACTTGCGCCTTAGCATTTAGTTATCCGAAAGCGTGCTTCTATTTATACCCAATAAACTTGAAGATGCAGGAAGGCGGCAAGTGAATGCTATTTTCAAGATCAGCCCATGAGCATAGATAAACTATGTGATTAGGGTGAATGACCGCAGCCAACGCATCTGCAACTTCAAGGATGAAGGGTATATATTGTGTTGTATTCTTAAGAAAGAGTAATCGAGAGGATCTTGTTAATTATGGACAAATCACAAAGAAGACTTCTCCACCAATTTTTTTCTTGTTTGCTTTTCGCTTTTTTACTCTCTGGATGTATCGAAAACAGAAGCACTGCCCACCTTTGCATCAATCATCCTCAGATTTGCGAAGGATTGAATATTAATGATGGTCAATGTAATCAAATTCGCACACAACTCCTCTGGTTGCGCTTCGACCAAATTGATAATCCTTCAGAATTCAAATTGTTCGATGAATTAGAGTTAACCAAAACCTACGCCCAATGCATGGAAGTCGCTGGACAAACTCAAAGTACCACCTTGAAATCAAAACAACGCCTTCGTACCGAATCTTTGATTGCGGCCTATCAAGCGATTGAAAATATCGAAGCCAAATTAGAAGCGTCTTACCTTCCTTCTATTATTTACTATCGCTGGACGAAAGGGGATCCTGACGCGCTAGATGATTTTTTAAAACTTGAAAACACGGATCTATTAAACACTCCTGAATTGCAATTAGGGCTTGCGACCTATTACCACAGCAAGGATAAAACCTATACACTTCAAATTCTAAAAAAGGGTTTGTCATTTTATGACGGAAGAAATAATGAGACCCTGAAAAAAACAGTGCCAGAGCTTATTAAACATTTAGCCACCACCGCACATGCAAACAATCAACTAGACGAAGCCTATCTTTGGTCACTGATAGGAAAAAATTTTGCAGTGCCGATTGTAGATGAAAAACGTTTGGCCTTGTTATATCCAATGGACAATAGCAAAAGAGTAAAAATTCAAGCGATTGCAGATGAGATCAGTGAAGATATTTCTGATGGAAAATTTGATGAGAAAGATATTAATGCGTTGGCAGGGCTATGAATATAATGATTAAACAATAGGTTAAAACAAAACCTGACGGGTTAATCGAAAGGCGCTTCGACGCCTTTCTTCTTTTAGTCATCGGCTTTCTTTGTAAAATCCATGGATACAGAATTAACACAATAGCGCGCTCCAGTTTCTGTTGGACCATCATCGAACACATGACCTAGATGACTATCACAAGCTATGCATTTAATCTCCGTTCGCTGCATACCGTGACTCGTGTCTTCGAGGTATTTCACCTTGCCTTCAATTGCCGCATCAAAACTTGGCCAGCCACAACCTGAATCAAATTTGGCGTCTGAATAAAAAAGTGGGGTTTGACAACATTTACAAAGATACACACCTTGTTCTTTTTGATGTAAAAATTTTCCCGTAAAGGGTGCTTCGGTATGCCCTAATCGACAGACGTTAAATGACAATTCATCCAACTCTTTTTTCCAATCCTTTTCTGACTTCATTGTATTCCACTCTTCCTCAACGACATATTTCCTATGACTAGCAACTCTATACGTGAACGCATAATTGTTAGGCTAATTTCTATCATTAAATGGTGTGAAATTCATATTTTTTCAAATCTTGTCATTTGCCTTGCTATCCATTTGATAAAAAGTTTCAGCACCTTGACTCAAATATTTCTGGAAATGATTGAGCACATGACAACGCGATTTAGCGAGCAAGAAGGCATACGCAATTGCGTAAATATCATTCAAATCGCCTGCTTTTAACATGAAAGTTTCATACAAATAATAATAATTTTGCGATCTAGATATATGAAGTGTGTTGTTTTGTAAAAATATTCCAACCTTATTTTGACTTTAAGCAATTTAGATCGGTTTTTTACTTGCATGGGTTACAGGCTTTCTGTAATTTTACTACCAATTTCATTTCACTAGATATCAAAAAAGTTGTGGAGCAACATAATGACTATCAAAGTAGGTATTAA
>JAAESS010000415.1 GCA_024229195.1 Flavobacteriales bacterium
AAACAACCGGATTAGCGGAAATCTTAATGGACAATAAAAAAGCCCTGACCATAGGGAGTGATAAAGAGATTTTTGCATAAACAGATTTGAATTGAAAGAACTCACTCGTTCAAAATTTTAGAGTTTATAAGCACAGGAAAATATATATGAGTACCATAAAAGAAAGATTTGAACTTACAGGCAAGGTAGCTATTGTGACAGGATCAAGCAAAGGAATTGGATTGTCTATCGCCAGAGGCTTGGCAGAAAATGGAGCTAAAGTTGTTATCAGTAGTCGAAAACAGGATGCTGTAGATAATGTTGCTGAAGAGTTCAATAAAGCAGGTTTAGAGGCTATAGGAATCGCCTGCCATATTGGGGATGCCCAGCAGCGCGAAGCACTTGTTCATAAAACAATGGAGAAATATGGTCGAATAGATATTCTTGTTAATAATGCAGCTATCAATCCATTTTACGGCCCTTTGGAAACCTCAAATGAAGAGGTTTTTGATAAAATCATGAACGTAAATGTTAAGGCGCCCTGGTTACTTTCTAACTTGGTTCATCCACATATGAAGAATCAAGGCGGTGGCAGCATCATCAATATTTCATCTGTTGAAGGTGTGCATCCGGGCTTTCAGCTCGGCTTATACAGTGTGACCAAATCTGCTTTAATTATGTTAACCAAAAACCAGGCAAAAGAATGGGGTCGCTATGGGATTCGTTCGAATGTGATCTGTCCAGGACTTATTAAAACCAAGTTCAGTGAAGCACTATGGTCAAATGATAAATTGGTTGCTGGTTATAAACAGGTTGTGCCTTTGAAAAGAGTGGCAGAGCCGGAGGAGATGGCAGGTGTAGTGATGCTCTTGGCTTCGGACGCAGGTTCTTATATGACAGGAGGTGTATATACCGCAGATGGAGGATATCTTATTTCTGGATAAGAATCGAGCTAAGTAACAAGAAAAAACTTAAAAGCTTTAGCGATATAGAATTTAATCCCTTCTCAGAAAGGAGAGGAAGTAAAATAATTTTGATTAAAACAATATGAATTAAAAAAACAGCGAAAAA